>CAWUNH010000411.1:0-1503 GCA_963923435.1 uncultured bacterium | reverse complement strand
CCTGCCAGGCTGTATGCCAACCCGGTACAAGAAAGCAACGGTAAAGCGCTTTAAATTTTAAAAACTCTGACGTTTGAAGTGTTTTAATGAGTTGGGGCCAGTTGGGTTTTAAAACAAGCATAAACCCAATGCCCATAATTAGTCTGGAACCTAATGTTGCATAGGCCGAACCCTGGTAACCAAATGCCGGAATAAACGAGGTTCCGAATATCATTACCGGATTTGCAAGTGCATTTATTCCATTGCCCAGCAAACTGATCCAAAGTGCATACTTGGTTTTTTCAAAAGCCTCTGCCGCTTGCTTGCATGAAAAAAATAAACTTAAAGGCAGTAAACTCCATTGTAATATCCATAAAAACGGAATGGCCGCTTGAATGACTTCCGGCGGCTGCTGAAAAAAAGCAAAACAAGCAATTATCAGAGGCGTTAAAGCAATAAAAAGTCCGGCTATTAAAAGTCCGGTAAAAGCCGCAACGAGGGTTTGAAAGTTCCAAAGCGCTGGATGGCTGTAACGAAACTGCTGAATCCAAGGGGTTAAGGCATAGCCAAATCCCATACAAAACACCAGGGACATCAAATGCACCTGGGTGGCTAAAATTCCTGCCGCCAATACTGTTGAATTTATTTTACCTAAAAAAAATAAATCAACCATTCCCATTACAACATACCCCAACTGAGAGAGTATGACCGGACCGGAAAATTTAAAAATAGATTTCAGCATGCTTATTCATGCCATTGAAAGGGTTTAAATTGAATTTGTTTTTTATGCATGTCGGTGGCGTCAACCGTAACCCTGATAATATCTCCCAAGGCGTATGTCTTACCAGAGCGTTTGCCTATGTATCGAAACTGTTCCGGTTCAAAAACAAAATAGTCCTTGCCTAAATCTTTGGTTCGAATCATGCCTTCGCATTTGGAATGGGTAAGTTCTACATAAACCCCCCACTCGCTTACACCGCTGATAATTCCTTCAAAGGTTTCGCCTAAATGGAGGTTCATAAACTCAACCTGTTTAAATTTTATGGACGCGCGTTCCGCATCGGTAGCCATGCGTTCTTGTTCGCTGCTGTGTTTGCATTGCGATTCCAAAAATTCAACGCCTTGTTCGGATGCTTTTAAAAGACGCTGTTCCAGCAATCGGTGCACCATCATATCGGGATAACGTCGAATGGGTGAGGTGAAATGGGTATAGGTGTTAAATCCTAAACCGTAATGTCCTTTGTTTTTAACACTGTAATAGGCTTTGGGCATGGTTCGTAAGGCCAGCAACTCCAACATTCCGCGTTCTTTGGATTGTGATATGTTTTGCAATAAGGTGTTAATGGACTGGGTAGCCCGTTGCGTGGTTCTCATATCCATTTTATGACCAAAACGGGCTGCCATGTCGGCCAGGCTTTGTAATTTTTCTGGATGGGGGTCTTCGTGTACACGAAACACCGAATGCTTGCCATGGGTTTCTAAAAACAAGGATACCCTGCGGTTGGCCAAAAGCATGAATTCCTC
>CAWUNH010000410.1:0-1504 GCA_963923435.1 uncultured bacterium | reverse complement strand
AAATAATCCACAGGAGCAGAAGCCGTCGTTGCCATACCGAAATAGCAGGCCGTATAACCAAACTCCAAATAAATTCCGATTGTTTAATGGTAATTTCTGCACTAATTTGAACCAAGTTCATAAATACTGGTGTAAAATTAATAAATTGGAGCTGTGCCAACTCCACAACCCAATAAATCAAAATTAAATCTGTACGATGCGGTAATGATGGTAAGCGGCAGCATGATTGGTTCGGGTGTTTTTATAGTGGCGGCCGATATGACCCGCATTTTGCACCATCCGGCCTGGGTATTGTTATGCTGGGCCATTGCAGGAGGCATTACACTTTTGGCAGCTTTGTGTTACGGAGAATTGGCAGCCATGATGCCAAAAGCCGGTGGACAATACGCATACATTCGACGTGCTTTTGGTTCGGCCACAGCGTTTGTATACGGCTGGTCGGTATTTACAGTTATTCAAACCGGTGTAATTGCAGCCGTAGCGGTGGCGTTTTCAAAATTTATGGGGGTCCTTTTTCCTGCTATCGACCAACCCATAAAGGCTGTTTCATTTTTGGGTAACTGGCGGTTTTCCGATCTTACGACCGTACTGGTAATTTGGTTTTTAAGCGTAATTCAAATGTTTGGCATGCAATACGGGCAATACATTCAACGTATTTTTACCGGAATAAAAATTTTAGCCCTCATTGGAATCATAGCCGTTGGTGCAGGATATTACTTACTTTATTCCAAAACAGGAGTAATTTCACAAAACTACAATCCGCATCAAAACCTCTCGTGGCACAGTTTATTGGGAATGTTTAGCATGGCTTTGATCGGAGCTTTATTCAGCAGCGATGCCTGGAACAACATTACCTTTTTGGCAGGAGATATTGAACGCCCGAAGCGTAACGTTCCTTTGGCATTAATTATGGGGGTGAGTTTGGTAACGCTCTTGTACATAGCCTGCAACGGGATTTATTTTTTGCTGGTTCCGGCCGAAACCATTGCGGGGGCGCCCCAGGATCGGGTAGCTACCGTGGTTTTAAGTCAAATTTGGGGACCCTCTGCAGTTGGCATAATGGCCCTGTTAATTGTTATTTCAACTTTTGGCTGTAATAACGGCTTAATTTTTGGCGGAGCCCGTATGATTCAAGCGATGGCTCAAGAAGGCCTGTTTTTTAAATATTTTTCATACGACAATGCTCGCGGAATGCCATCCCGTGCAATGAACATTCAGGCCATTTGGGCTTCCATTTTAGCTTTAAGCGGTTCCTACGGAAGTTTGTTGGATTATTGTACGGTAACCTCTCTGGCTTTTTATGCGGTTACGGTGTCAGGACTTCTGTATTTAAGAATTAAAGACCCACTGGCCGAGCGCCCTTATCAAACGCCCGCCTATCCCATTTTACCCTTGCTGTATATTTTTATGGTATTGCTCATTATTGGTTTTTTAGCCTGGAATAAACCCCTTCAGGTAGGTTTTGGATTGGGACTCAGCGCCCTTGGGCTTCCGGTATATCAAT
>CAWUNH010000409.1:0-1504 GCA_963923435.1 uncultured bacterium | reverse complement strand
TGTTAGTAGAAGCCAAGCAAAAAGGATATGCCGATCGTCAAATTGCTCATTTACTAAACTGTTTGGAAAGCGAAGTGTATCAAAAGCGAAAGGAACTGGGCATTCAACGTGTTTATAAGTTGGTAGATACCTGTGCTGCAGAATTTGAGGCCAAAACCCCTTACTACTACTCTACCTTTGAAACGGAAAACGAAAGCCAGGTCACGGCTAAAAAAAAGGTGGTTATTTTAGGATCCGGACCCAACCGCATTGGTCAGGGTATTGAATTTGATTACAGCTGCGTGCATGGCGTATATGCAGCCAAAGCCAACGGATTTGAAACCATTATGATTAATTGCAATCCGGAAACCGTTAGTACGGATTTTAGCACCGCCGATAAACTGTATTTCGAACCGGTATTTTGGGAACATATATACGATATCATTTTGCATGAAAAACCCGTAGGCGTCATTGTTCAATTGGGCGGACAAACCGCATTAAAACTGGCCGAAAAATTAAACCGTTACGGCATCCCCATTTTAGGAACCACCTTTGATTCACTTGATTTAGCCGAAGACCGTGGACGTTTTTCTAATTTGTTAAAAGACTGTAAAATTCCTTACCCTAAATTTGGTGTTATTCAGGATGCCGAGGCCGCAATAGAATTAAGCCGAGAACTGGGCTTTCCTTTATTGGTTCGGCCCAGTTATGTATTGGGCGGCCAGAGCATGAAAATTGTAATTAACGAACAAGAACTTGAACAACACGTGGTAAAACTTCTGCACGACTTGCCAGAAAATAAAGTATTGCTGGACCATTTTTTGCAGGGAGCCATTGAGGCTGAGGCCGATGCAATATGCGACGGAGAATCCGTTTACATCATTGGCATAATGGAACATATTGAACCCGCAGGAATTCATAGTGGAGACAGTTATGCCGTTTTACCTCCATTTGATTTAACGGAAGATGTAATTCGTCAAATAGAGACCCATACCAAAACCATAGCCTTGGCGTTAAAAACGGTTGGTCTTATTAATATCCAATTTGCGGTAAAAGACGGTTTGGTCTATGTAATAGAAGCCAACCCGCGTGCATCGCGCACTGTGCCCTTTATTGCCAAGGCCTATCAAGAACCCTATGTACATTATGCAACCGAACTCATGCTGGGTACAAAAAAAATAAAAGACTATTCGTTTAAACCGGTTAAAAACGGATACGCCATAAAAATTCCGGTGTTTAGTTACGAGAAGTTTCCGGAAATTCAAAAAGAACTCGGACCAGAAATGAAAAGCACCGGTGAGGCTATTTATTTTATAAAAGATTTATACGATGAGTTTTTTCAAAATATTTACAGCGAACGAAATTTATACCTTTCCAAATAATATGAACACCAAATCCTTACTAGCGGTTTTTACCATCGGTTTACTTTATACATCCTGTAAAACTTCGGGTTCGGCATCGGTTCGGCCAGCTGCGTCGCAGGCAACATCATCTACTGCCAAACAAGAACTGTTGGATCCTTCAA
>CAWUNH010000408.1:0-1507 GCA_963923435.1 uncultured bacterium | reverse complement strand
AAAATTAAATAAAGCCTCTATATTTATCATCACAAAACATCAACACCAGAATACATAATTTACATGATTAAAGAGCGCAGCGCAGAACAGGTTTGGAAAGATTGTCTTGCAATAATTAAAGACAATATCAGCAGTCAAAATTTCAAAACATGGTTTGAACCCATTCGAGCCGTAAAATTAACCGAGCAAACACTAACCATTCAGGTACCCTCACAGTTTTTTTACGAATGGATAGAAGAGCACTATATAGGATTAATTAAAAAGGTATTAAAAAAAGAAATCGGTGCTGAAGGCAAATTGGAATACCAAATCGTTATGGATCAGGAGTCTGCAAAAACAGAATCTCCTCTTACCTTTAATTTGCCCAGTTTAAATAGTTCCACTAAAAATCCATCGGTTCACATGCCTCTGGATCCTGCCCAGCATGGCATTAAAAATCCATTTGTAATTCCAGGATTAAAAAAGGTACAGGTGGAGTCTCAACTAAATCCAAAATTCAGTTTTGATAATTTTATTGAAGGTGATTGCAATCGTTTGGCACGCAGTGCCGGATTTGCCGTATCTCAAAAACCCGGTGGAAATGCTTTTAATCCATTGCTAATATACGGAGGGGTAGGTTTGGGGAAAACGCATTTAGCCCAAGCCATAGGTATTGAGGCTAAAAAGAATTTTCCTAATAAAACGGTTTTGTACGTACAGGCTGAAAAATTCATCTCTCAGTTTATCGATTCGGTAAAAAACAACAACCAAAACGACTTTATTCATTTTTATCAGATGATTGACATCCTGATTATTGACGATGTTCAGTATTTTGCTGGTAAAGAAAAAACACAGGATGTGTTTTTTCACATTTTCAATCATTTGCACCAACTGGGCAAACAAATTGTTTTAACCGCCGATCGTGCACCGGTAGATATTCAGGGTATTGAACAGCGGTTATTATCCCGTTTTAAATGGGGGCTTAGTGCCGACTTACAAACCCCAGGACTGGAAACCCGCATGGCCATATTAGATAAAAAAGTTCATAATAACGGGCTTCAATTACCTAAAGAAGTAAACGAATACCTTGCCTACAGCATCACTTCCAGTATTCGTGAACTGGAAGGGGCCCTTATAACCCTGTTGGCACAATCGAGCTTAAATAAAAAAATCATTACCCTGGAACTGGCTAAAGCTATGATTGACAAATTTGTCAAGAGCAATGCCCGAGAAGTTTCCATTGACTACATTCAAAAAGTTGTTTGCGATTATTTTGATTTGGCTATTGACACCATGAAATCCAAAACCCGTAAAAGGGAAGTAGTTCAGGCCCGTCAAATTGCCATGTATTTTGCAAAAAACATGACCAAATCGTCCTTGGCTACCATTGGCATGCATTGCGGCGGAAAAGACCATGCTACTGTATTGCATGCCTGCAGAACCGTAAACAATCTTATGGATACCGATAAACGCTTCCGGGCCTATATCGACGAATTGGAAAAGAAAATCAGCATTAATCAGTAACTAC
>CAWUNH010000407.1:0-1509 GCA_963923435.1 uncultured bacterium | reverse complement strand
TGAAAGTTGAAGCCAAATCAAAGCTAAACCGTTTGCTTTTACATCCAATTCCAAATGACTGGGCAATTGTTTTAAGGGCAGCTTACGGTAGGGTGTGTTTATAAAATGAACCGGAAAAGCAACCCGCTTTAAGGTATAAACGGTGTTTAAGCGATGAACCAGCCAAAACATAGCGGCCACCATAAGGCAAACAAAAAACGCCTGGGCGGGACCGGGCGTTTTAATTTTTTTAAAAATAAAAGTATGTGAGGGAGTTTGTTCCTTCACGTATTTTGACCTAGGCTAGCATTGGGGTCGTTGGTAACTGCATTTTTTGAAATTCGCAAGGTTCCGCCGTCTTCTACTTCTATTATAAGGCTTCCGTCTTCGCGTACGTCTTTGATTTTACCATAAATACCTCCAATGGTTAAAACCGCATCGCCTTTTTTTAAACTTTCAATATATTTTTTTTGTTCTTTGGCTTTTTTCATTTGTGGACGAATCATGAAAAAGTAAAACACTACAATTATCAAAATGATGGGTAAAAAACCCATGATTCCGCCCTGTCCCTGTTGACCTCCGGGTGCACCGAGTAAAATAAAAAGTGATTTCATGGTGTAAAGATATTAATTTGAAGCAGCTTTGGCAACAACAATTTCTGCCTGAATTCTTAAAAGTCGGGTAGAGGGCTCACAATTGGTTACCAGGGTAACCGTTTTTTCTTGTGTTCCGCTTTTCGATTCGGTGTTAAAAGTAACTTTTATAACACCGGATTCGCCCGGTGCAATGGGATCTTTGGGGTACTCCGGCACGGTGCACCCACAGGACCCCTCTGCGGCACTGATAATGAGCGGTTTTTTACCTGTATTTTTAAAATAAAAATCGTGCGAAACCTTTTCTCCCTGGGTTAATAAGCCAAAATTAAAAACTTCGGCATCAAAGCTTAATTGAGGCAATTGTGGATTTTGGGAGTTTCCGGAAACATATACATCGCCTGCATTCACCGAAGCGTTTTGGAGGTTGGAATTACAAGACCCTGTTAAAACAGCCAGGGCTAACAAAAAAAGGTGTTTCATGCCCTTCAAAGGTACATAAACTTAAAATAGAATCCCAGACCACGGACCCTGAATAAATTGTAATTTTATAACGATGAACCGTATTTGCAGCTTGCTTAATATTCAAATACCCATTGTACAGGCAGGAATGATTTGGTGTTCCGACTCGAATTTAGCCCTTGCGGTTTCCGAAGCCGGTGCAATGGGTGTAATTGGTGCCGGAAGCATGTATCCCCAGGAACTAAAACATCAAATTCAAAATTTCAAATCAAAATCAAATAAATCCTTTGCCGTTAATGTTCCCTTGTTATATCCAAACATTGAAGAACACATGAACATTATTATGGAAGAAGAGGTGCCTGTTGTAATTACAAGTGCGGGAAACCCTAAAACCTGGACAAGCATTTTAAAAGCGCGAGGCTTAAAAGTAATTCATGTGGTCAGTACACTGCGATTTGCATTAAAGGCACAGGAA
>CAWUNH010000406.1:0-1517 GCA_963923435.1 uncultured bacterium | reverse complement strand
CTACGTCTCGTGGGCTCGGAGATGTGTATAAGAGACAGGCTTTATAACTGAGCGCCGACACCCTTGCCAACATTTTAACCTTTTTATTGACTTTAAATGAATAATCGCGGGGTTTTGGGCCAAACACACGTCCTCCTCCAATAAATAAGGGAGATTTCATTGAACCTGCACGAGCTCCACCGGTTCCTTTTTGACGTTTTAACTTTTTAGTAGTTCGAGCAATTTCGGCGCGTTCTTTGGATTTATGAGTTCCTTGACGGCGATTGGCTAAATGCTGTTTAACATCTAAATAAACACAATGATCGTTAGGTTCAGCATTAAAAATCGATTCGGGTAAATCCAGCTTTTTGCTGGTTTTTTTACCTTTTATGGAATATATGTCGAGTTGCATGTTATTTTTCTAATATAAGATATGAACCATTTGACCCCGGAACAGAACCTTTAACCAAGAGCACGTTTTGTTCGGGCATAATTTTAACCACTGTTAAATTTTGAATTTTTTTTCGGGCGCCTCCCATACGGCCGGCCATACGCATGCCCTTCATTACACGGGCAGGATCGGAAGATGCTCCTAAAGATCCTGGTGCGCGTTCCCGATCGTGCTGACCGTGCGATTTATTCGCGTGGCCAACTCCACTGAATCCGTGACGTTTTACAACCCCTTGAAATCCACGACCCTTACTGGTTCCAATTACGTTTACAAAATCGCCTTCGGCAAAAACGGAAACGGTTAAAACATCGCCTAACTTGTGATCCTGTTCAATGGAACGGAATTCGGCCAATTTGCGTTTGGGAGTGGTTTTAGAGGCTGCAAAATGACCTTTCATGGCATTTGAGGTGTGCTTTTCTTTTCGCTCGTCAAAAGCCAATTGAAGTGCGTGGTACCCTTCTTTATCATTGGTTTTTACTTGTGTGACGACACAAGGACCGGCTTCAATAATTGTGCATGGAACGTAAGTTCCAGAGGCATCGAAAAAGCTGGTCATTCCTATTTTTTTACCAATTAATCCTGACATGTGTGTTGATTCTTAGTTATTATGTGTTTTTTGTTTTTGTGACTATACTTTAATTTCTACTTCTACACCACTGGGCAGTTCCAGCTTCATGAGCGCATCAACCGTTTTTGAGGATGAAGAATAAATGTCCAGAAGACGTTTGTAATCGCAGAGTTGGTATTGGTCCCTAGCTTTTTTATTAACATGGGGCGATTTTAATACGGTGAAAATACGTTTGCTGGTTGGCAAAGGGATAGGACCGTTAACAACAGCACCGGTTGCCTTTACGGTTTTTACAATCTTTTCGGCAGACTTGTCAACCAGGTTGAAGTCGTAAGATTTTAATTTGATTCGGATACGTTGACTCATAAAGAACGCTATTTTGGATTGATTTATACTTTTTCGGTTTTACCTTTTGCTTTTGCTATAACCTCGGCCGCAATATTTGCGGGAGTTTCACTGTAATGACTGAATTCCATTGTTGAAGTGGCCCTTCCAGAAGTTAGGGTACGCAATTGCGTA
>CAWUNH010000405.1:0-1551 GCA_963923435.1 uncultured bacterium | reverse complement strand
TAAAACAGGAATGCAGTGCGTTTATTTCCCTGGATTTAAAACTGGGCATACAACGTACGCACGATTACATTTTACAACATTTAAAATAACATTCCCGTATGGCGCACTCTATAACGTCTCAAACCGATGCCTCCAAAGCCAAACCAATTTTGGGTTTAAGTAATTTTAGATGGTCTTTAGAAGATTCCTGGGCCTTTGGAATACTTGTAGTTACATTGGGTTTGGTATATTACATCCGATCTCAATTTTTAGAAATTCCATTTGAACGTGATGAAGGCGCCTATGCTTACTACGGCAAACTTTTGCTCGAAGGTAAACGTCCCTACATAGATTTTTACGAACAAAAATTTCCCGGTCTGTTTTACTTTTATGCAGCCATGGTAGGTTTGTTTGGGGATACCGTAAAAGGGCTTCATACTGGATTTACCCTGGTTAATTTGACAAGCATTGTATTTTTATTTTTGGCCTCCCGCAAGTGGTTTTCGCCTCTGGCTGGTAGTGTAACTGCACTTAGTTTTGCCATCATGTCGTTAAATCCTCAATTGAGTGGATACACCATTCAGGGTGAACATGCCGTTGCCTTTTTTACCAGTTTGGGTTTTATGGTATATGCCTATGCGCGTGCATCCAAATCTTGGATTTTATACGGATTTATGGGAATGGCCATGGGCCTTGCATTTATGAGTAAAACCAGTGGGGTGTTTATGGTAGCATTGGGCGGCTTATTAATTATTATTGATTTTTTCACCTCCGAAATTAAAACCCTTTGGCCTCGTGTTTTTTCGTATGCGTTGGGGGTTGCCCTGGTAGTTGGTTTTTTCTTTGCTTTAATGATGTATTTAGGGTCCTGGAAGGACATGCTGTTTTGGACCTTCGAAATTCCAAAAAATTACGTTGGAAAAATAAAATGGGACGACGGCTCTCAAAATTGCGGTAAAATATTTTTAAAATACATGTACGGCAGCATAGTTACACCCTATAAAAGTTATTGGTTTCATGCGTTTGCAGTTTTTTTAATGGTATTTATAAAATCTTTAAAACCATTTCGAATGCACGTTGCGGTGATATTTTTATGTTCTGCTGCCACTGTTGTTCCGGGTTTTTATTTTTACGGTCATTATTGGATACAGGTATTGCCCGGATTGGCATTATTAACCGCATTTACAATGCAGGTTTTTTTAGAGCTCATTAAAAATAAAAAAACAAATCAGGTATCCTGGTATTTTAAAGTTTTATATCCATTGGTTTTCTTATTGCTTTCATTGATACATGTAAACAATAAAAAGGATTATTACATAAATCCCAATTACCATCAAATTTTAAGAACCGTATATGGCACCAATCCCTTTCCCGAATCTATGGAAATTGCACAATGGTTAAACACGCATGCCAAACCGGAAGACGGCTTGGTTTTAATTGGTTCTGAACCGCAAATTTATTTTTATACCCATAAAAAATGTCCTTCCCGGCATGCCTACTTTGCTGCAATAGTAGATAATGTTCCACAGCATAAACAATGGCAACGCGAATTTGTAAACGATGTAGACAAAG
>CAWUNH010000404.1:0-1556 GCA_963923435.1 uncultured bacterium | reverse complement strand
CATAAAGGCTTCGGTATCGGCTTTTTCGCCTTTAAACCACAGGGCTTTGTAAACATTAAGGGGTTCAAACCCCACACTGGCATTGTATTCGGCTTTAAGGCGGTGCTGTATTACTTCAAACTGCAGGGCCCCCACCGTTCCAATAATTTTGCGGCCATCTGTTTTTCGGCTAAACAGCTGGGCAACTCCCTCGTCGGTTAACTGATCCAGGCCCTTTTGCAATTGCTTGGTTTTCATGGGGTCTAAGTTGGTTACGTAGCGGAACAGCTCGGGCGAAAAATGGGGTATGCCCTCAAAATGCAGGTTTTTGCCCTGGGTTAGGGTGTCTCCAATTTTAAAATTACCGGCATCGTACAAACCAATAACATCGCCCGGATAGGCCTCGTCAATAACCGATTTTTGCTGGGCCATAAAGGCCGTTGGGTTGCTAAAGCGCAATTGCTTGCCGGTACGCACCTGGTAATAATACGTATTTCGTTCAAACTGGCCCGAGCAAATGCGTAAAAAGGCAATGCGGTCCCGGTGCTTGGGGTCCAGGTTGGCATGTATTTTAAAAATAAAGCCGCTAAACCCCTTATCCTGCGGACTTATCGGGCCAACCGAACTTGGGCGGGCCAAAGGCGGCGGCGCAATTTTAACAAAACAATCCAACAGTTCTTTAATGCCAAAATTATTTACTGCCGATCCAAAAAACACAGGGCTTAAATGGGCCTGGCGGTACATTTCGGGGTTAAAGGCCTCGTAAACGCCGGTTATTAGTTCTACATCGGTTCTTAGCTGCTCGGCGGCATCGCTGCCCAGGCGCTGTTCCAGCTGGGGGTCTTGTAAATTTTTAAAGCTCAGCAGTTCTTCTACCGTGGTTTTACTGTCGCCCTGAAAACAGTTAAAATGGCCCTGGCTTAAATCGTAAACGCCCTTAAAACGCTTGCCAATGCCCACCGGCCAGGTCATGGGGCGTACCTTTATGTGCAGTTCTTTTTCAATTTCATCCAGCAAATCAAAGGGGTTGCGGCCCTCGCGGTCCATTTTATTAATAAATACAATTACCGGTGTTTGGCGCATGCGGCAAACCTCCAACAGTTTTCGGGTTTGGGGTTCAACGCCCTTAACGCAGTCTATAACCATAATAACACTGTCTACCGCCGTTAGGGTGCGGTAGGTGTCTTCGGCAAAATCTTCGTGGCCGGGGGTATCTAAAATATTAACCTTGTAGGCCTCGTACTCAAAGGCCATTACCGAGGTAGAAACCGAAATACCGCGCTGTTTTTCAATTTCCATAAAATCGGAGGTGGTGGCTTTTTTTATTTTGTTAGATTTTACGGCCCCGGCCGTTTGTATGGCGCCTCCAAACAACAGCAGTTTTTCGGTTAGGGTGGTTTTTCCGGCATCCGGATGGGCTATAATGGCAAAGGTGCGGCGTCGGTTAATTTCCTCGTCAAAACTCATACGGAGGGTAAAGATAGGGCTTGTGGCCATTGGCTGTTTTAATAATTTAATTTAAAGGGCCATAATTAGGGTTTGGGGTGAGTGTTGGGTGTGGATGTGTTGGGTGTGGA
>CAWUNH010000403.1:0-1558 GCA_963923435.1 uncultured bacterium | reverse complement strand
GATCGGCCGGTATCGGACTTGCAATTTTCGGATTCGGTGAGTTTGGACATTCAATTAAAAGATTCTGTAAAAGATTCCTTCTGGAATGAATTAACACCGTTAATCTCATTTACATCAAAAGACGAGCATGGTTTTTCATGGATTTTGGAATTACCAAAAAACTCCGATGCGGAGGCCTCGGTTTTTAAGTACATCAGTTCAAAATCGGCTGTTTTAACCCGGTTGGACCGAAAGGAAATCTCAATGGAACAATGGTTTAGATCCCAAACGGGAACCACCAAGTTCTGATATTTTTGTATATTTAGGGGTTAAGCCCATGCCAAAAAACCAACGCATAAGCCGCATTGCCCTTTTGGGTTTGGTATGCCTTTCAAGCATGTTGCTTAGTTACCGACCACCTGATTTTGATCCGAATGCAAAATTAAAGGCCCTGTTTATTATGAATTTTACCCGGTATTTTGAATGGCCTGAAAATAAAAAAACCGGTGAATTTGTGATTTATTTGATTGGCCAAAATCAAAATCTTACCAGCGAATTAAAAGCACTGGCTCAAAAGAAAAAAGTGGGAACACAGCCCATTACTATTGTAAATCATAACAGAATAGAAAAAAATCAAATGGCTCACATGGTTTTTTTCACAAACGATTTTGATCTTCAGCCGATATCCGAAGCGGCCTCAAAATACCGTAATAAAGGAGTGCTGGTAATCAGTGAAAAATCCGATGCCTGCCGCTCGGGATCTTGTGTCAATTTTATCTATTTGGACAATAAATTAAAATTTGAATACAGTCATAACAATGCTTTAAAATCCGGCTTAAAAACAAACGACGACTTTAAAACATTAGCCGCTACAGTAATTAATTAATATGAAACGAATTGTAAATATTTTTGTTGGGTTGGTCTTCCTGATCACGTGTTGGGAACCGGCCCTGGCTCAAAAATCTTCATTGGTTCGAGCCAACGCCATTATTTCTGAAAATCCGGTGATGGCGGTTAAAATTTTAGACTCGGTGGTACGTCATGCAGAAACCCGGACCCTTTCCATCTCATGGACTCTCAGGGGTAGAGCTTACTATGAGTGGAGCCGAATTCAAAACAATGCTTCTAAAATTGAGTTGTTGGATACCATTTATAAATCGGTACAAAAATCCTTTAATTTTTTACCCGATTCCAATATTACCAAAGACAATTACGTTTTATTACGCTACGTTTCCAAACGATATTTTAACCTGGCTTCCATTCAGCTAAAAGACACGACCCTTATGAAGTCCATGGCTGCTAAAAAGGGCCACAGCGAGTCGCTCAAGCAGTTCCATTCCAATGCCTTAAAGTATTTCAATGCATTTAAAAAAATATCCGAAACGTATTTTCCCAATATGGATGTAAAAAAGTACGAACTGGAATTTTATGAGGCCTTAGGAAGTTACTTTTCGTATTTGTTTGAAAAAGACAATTCAAATTCTGAGGCCGGAAATTTGGCTAAATCAGCTTATTTAAAGGTTTTAGAACTCGAACCCAACAATGTTTTTGCAAACATACAAATGGGATTGTTGTATTA
>CAWUNH010000402.1:0-1559 GCA_963923435.1 uncultured bacterium | reverse complement strand
TGTGTATAAGAGACAGCACATACGTTCTATTTTTTACTATTCGGTTTTTTTTCCGGTTGTTGAAATTTTAATTTCTATTTCCATTGCATTGGTGTTGTGGACCGCAGGATTGCAAAAAAACCATTGGCACTTAGGATTGGGCGAGCTAACCTTTTTTATAATGATGGTTCAAATGATGTTTAGGCCCATTCGTATTTTGGCAGATCGCTTAAATGCTTTGCAAATGGGTATGGTTTCTGCAGAACGTATTTTTTTAGTGTTGGACAATACCGAATCGCTGCCCGACAATGGGAAATTGGTATTTAAAGGGCTTCAAAGTTGTATTACTATTAACCAATTAAAGTTTTCTTACAAGCCCCAGCAACCCTTGCTTGATATTTCGTTTGTGCAGTTTAATGCCGGACATACACATGCCATTGTAGTAACAACCGGTTCGGGTAAATCAACCCTAGCCCCATTAATTTCGAGGTTTTACGATCCCGATTCGGGAAGTATTGAATTTGACGGACATGCCTTAAACACCTATACCCTGTCGAGTATTCGACGAAATACCGCACTTGTTTTACAAGATGTGCATTTGCTCAACGATTCTATTTTAAACAATATTACACTCCGAAATCCAAAATTCAGCGAATCGTATGTAATGGAAAAAATACATGAATTGCAGCTGGAGCCCTTTATAAGAAATTTTAAAAACGGAATTCATTTTAACGTTCGGGAACGGGGACAAAGTTTATCGTCCGGACAACGGCAGTTAATAGCTTTTATGAGAGCCTATGTGTTTAATCCAGATATTTTTATTTTAGATGAAGCCACTGCCACGCTAGACAGTTATACCGAACACTACATTCAAAGTGCGCTAAAAACCATTTTAAAGCAAAGAACCTGCTTTATTATTGCCCATCGCCTGTCTACGGTGCAGCATGCCCATCGTATTTATGTAATGGAAGCGGGTCGAATTGTAGAGCAGGGTAACTTTCAGGAACTTATGGAGCAGTCCTCTCGTTTTAAAACCATGTATCAATCTGCATAAGTTGTATGCCTTCTAAACAAGAAAAATTCAGCGATTTTAAAACCCTTTCAAACACTCTGGAATTTATGTCGTACGATTCTGAATGTACTTTTGAATTTCGGGGTTGCTGGAATTCGCAGGTGTTTTTAAAGCCTCAACCCATTACCCTTGAGCTGGGGTGTGGCCGGGGCGAATATACGCTGGGCCTGGCTTTACTAAATCCCTCCAGAAATTATATTGGAATTGATTTAAAAAGTAACCGAATGTGGACGGGCGCACAGCAGGCCACGCAACTTAAATTACCCCAGGTTCGTTTTCTGCGTTCGCGCATTGATTATATTGACCGGATTTTTTCAAATTCAGAAGTAGATGAGCTGTGGATTCCTTTTCCTGATCCCCAGCCTCAAAAAACACGATCTCGCAAGCGGTTAACCCATCCCTTGTTTTTAGAAAAATACAAACGTATTTTAAGTCCGGAGGCAAGGCTTCATTTAAAAACCGACAGTGCGTTTTTATACCACTACACACTGGAGGTATTGCATAGCCA
>CAWUNH010000401.1:0-1564 GCA_963923435.1 uncultured bacterium | reverse complement strand
GAATAACCCTGATCGGCCATAAATTCAAGTACGGCAGATCCAAAACCTCCCTGAATGCAGCCGTCTTCAACGGTAATGAGGGTTGTATAGCGGTTAAAAATTTCATGCAGCAGGTTTGTGTCCAAAGGTTTTGCAAACCGCATGTCGTAATGACCAATGGATTGGTCTTTAAGGCTTTCCGATTGCAGGGCTTCGCTTACCAGGTTTCCGGGATGACCCAGCGACAACACTGCAATGTTACTGCCGGTTTTAAGACAGCGTCCGGTACCGGGGATTATTTTACGAAAGGGCGTTTTCCAGTGAATACGTCCCTGGGCATCCGGTTGGGCTGCACCGTTGCCACGGGGATAACGAATACTAAAGGGGCCCTGTATTTCGGGTAACTGGGCCGTGTACATTAAATTGCGCAGCTCCTCTTCGTTCATGGGGGCACTTACAATCATATGGGGAATGCAACGGAAAAAAGCCACATCGTATGCACCGTGATGCGTTGGTCCGTCAGCACCGGCCAGTCCGCCCCGGTCTAAACAAAAAACCACTTTAAGCTGCTGCAGAGCCACATCATGAATTACTTGATCGTAGGCCCTTTGCATAAAAGACGAGTAAATGTTACAAAACGGAACCAGTCCCTGCGTTGCCAGTCCGGCACTAAATGTAACGGCATGCTGCTCGGCAATACCCACATCAAAAGCCCGTTCGGGCATGGCCTTCATCATGATATTAAGAGAACAGCCGGTGGGCATGGCGGGCGTTACGCCCATAATTTTAGGGTTTTGTTCGGCCAGTTCTACAATGGTATGGCCAAAAACATCCTGGTATTTGGGGGCCTGAGGGCTGGCCGGACTTACTTTAATAATTTCGCCGGTGGCTTTGTTAAAAATGCCCGGGGCATGCCACAGGGTTTCGTTGCCCTCTTCGCTAAATTTATAACCCTTGCCTTTTTTTGTAAGCACGTGCAGGAGTTTGGGGCCCGGAATATCTTTTAAATCGTTTAAAACTTGAGTTAACCGTACCACGTCGTGCCCGTCAACCGGGCCGAAATATCTAAATTTTAAAGACTCAAATAAATTGCTTTGCTTTAACAGGGAACTTTTTACCGCATGTTCTATTTTGCTGGCAATGTCCTGTGCATTGGGGCCAAAACGGCTGATTTTACCCAACAGCTCCCAAATTTTATCTTTGGTTTTATTGTAGGTATGTGAGGTGGTAATATCGGTTAAATAATCTCGCAGGGCCCCAACATTAGGATCGATACTCATGCAGTTATCGTTGAGCACCACTAATAAATTGGCGTTTTCTGAACCGGCATGGTTTAATCCCTCAAAGGCTAAACCGGCCGTCATGGAACCATCGCCAATAACGGCAATGTGATGGCGGTCGTTTAGTTGTTTGTAGCGGTTGGCTACAGCCATGCCCAGTGCTGCAGAAATTGAAGTAGAGGAATGTCCAACTCCAAACGTGTCGTAAGGGCTTTCCGAGCGTTTGGGAAAACCGCTTAAACCTTTGTAAATACGGTTGGTATGAAAACGGTCGCGCCGTTCGGTTAATATTTTATGGCCGTATG
>CAWUNH010000400.1:0-1574 GCA_963923435.1 uncultured bacterium | reverse complement strand
AAATATCAATGTAATTATCGCGAACATTATAATTAAAACAAGGAATATTTTTTTAATGCGTATAAAATACCCCCAAAAACCAGCATGTTAAATTACCAGTTGACTTTAAAAACGGGTTATGAATCCTAAAGCGTATTTTATGTTTAGATGTACCCTATACGTTTTAACCAATGCGGTTATTTAGAATGCAAATGAGAATGTCTTCTGCTGTATAAAAAGTAAACTAAAATTCCGATGCTTCCCCAAATAATAAATGCATACCAGGTATTAATCCGTACCTGCGACATTAAAAACAAATTAAAACCAGCACCTAAAGGGGCTACCAAATAAACCCATGGGGTTTTATAGGGCCGTTCCAATGCTGGCTGTTTAACCCTTAATATTAATACTGCAATGCAAACCATAGCAAAAGCCAGTAAGGTGCCCATCGAACACATTTCGGAGATTCGGTCTATGGGTGTTAAGGCCGCCACCAATGAAATGATAAAACCAACCAATACCGTTGATTTGTATGGAGTTTTAAAAGTTGGATGCAAACTGCCAAACAAAGATTTGGGTAATAGTCCGTCTTTGGACATTCCTAGAAAAATTCGGGTTTGGCCCAACATCATAACTAACATTACCGACATAAGTCCTGCAGTGGCTGCAATGGTAATAAGGTAAACCGCCCAGGTAATTCCAGCACCTGAAAAGGCAGATGCTACCGGAGCTTTTAAATCCAATTGATAATAAGGCACCATACCGGTTAATACCAAAGAAACCGCTATATATAACAGGGTGCAAATAATCAACGAAGCAATGATGGCAAAGGGCACGTCTTTTTTGGGGTTTATGGCTTCACCTGCCTGCGTAGAAACGGCATCAAATCCGATGTAAGCAAAAAATACAATGGTTGCAGCGGTTAAAACACCTCCAAATCCAAAATGGATGTTTCCGTCGGCGCCTTTAACTTCAACCGGAATAAAGGGTTGCCAATTGGTGGGTTGTACATAAAAAGCACCTACAACTATTACAAATAAAACAACTGCAACCTTTAAAATTACTATAATGTTATTGGTTGAAGCAGCCTCTTTAATTCCCTTAACCAAAATGGCTGTAATAACCCAGGTAATTAAAAATGCCAAAATGTTAAACGAGGGACCACCGTAAGTGCTCGGATCGTTAACCAGCCATTCAGGTAAGTTTATACCAAATAAATGCAATAATTTATTAAAATATCCACTCCAGGCAACGGCCACTGTTGTGGCTCCCATCATGTATTCTAAAATTAAATTCCAACCAATAAACCAGGCAAACAATTCGCCCACGGTACCATAGGCATAAGCATAGGCAGATCCTTCCACCGGCAATACGCTTGCAAATTCAGCATAACATAAGGAAGCAAACAAACATCCTATTCCGGCTATTATAAACGAGAGGGCCAATGCTGGACCGGCATGATCGTGTGCTGCAATTCCCGTTAAGGTAAAAATACCCCCACCTATAATTGCCCCAATTCCAAGAGAGGTTAAACCCCAACGGCTTAAGACACGATTTAATTCACTTTTTTGCATATCGGCGTGATACGCTTCAAC
>CAWUNH010000399.1:0-1577 GCA_963923435.1 uncultured bacterium | reverse complement strand
ACCTAAGCCTTCGTCGGCAGCGTCAGATGTGTATAAGAGACAGACCCAAACGGGTACCGGCACCACGGTGGCTACATCCACATTTGCTATTGGTTCACCAACCTATGTGTTAAATCCTGGAGCAATCTCTCAATCAATGGCCCTTTTTTCTGGCATACAACCTACCGCAACCACTAATTACACTTTAAGTTCCTTAAGTTCTAATACTTTATTTGCGCTCAATTCCACAACGGTTGTTACCGGTTCGGTAGCAACCAGTTTTTCAAGCGTGGGCAGTCCGACCGTTAGCTTTTGCGCAAACAACCCGTTAATAAAAATACCAACCACTAAATCGGCACGTTTGGCCATGGTACTTAACAACAGCAATATTACTCCCAATACCTCCAATCCTTATGCCATTGTGGTTTCCAAATCGCCCCTCAATTTAAATGAACCGCTCAACTTTGTTCGTATCAGCCAAAGCGGATGTTTTACCGATTCGGCCAATGGAAATCCAAGCAACAATACCATTTCAGTAATAGGTCGTCCTGTATTGCTGGAATGGAGCAAATCCGGAACAGAACTCTACTATGCCACCGATTCAAACCGAGTGTACCGTGTATCTCATATTACGGATATTTTTGACTTATCGCCTTCCTCTTACTCTGGTAAATTTTACACCGATGTGTTTACTTATTCCAATTCGGTAAATTCCAACACCCCCAGTATAAAATCTCCCTATCGAACCACACTCATCGGTAAATTTGAATTTCCGATAACCAGCATTGGTGTATCCAACGATTCTAAAAATTTGGTTTTAACTTTTAACAATCCATCTCAAACCGGAACAACCGGAATTGTAATGTATTCGGGTAACGATGCCCGTACCAGCAATTCTGCAACCATTAACTGGGTTAAAAAAGACGATGCCAACCTAAATAACAATACCACCTACTGCTCTTTAATTGAAAAAGACGATAGTAAAAAAGTTTACATTGGAACAAACAATGGTATTTTCTATACTTCCGATATTACAGCCAATCCTGCGGTTTGGGCAAACGTTAATAACAATATGTTGCCCAATGTTCAGATTTTTGACATTAAACAACAAACCTTTTCGGGTTCGGATTGCTACAACTCTGGACAAATCTATGTGGCCACGAACGGTCGCGGTATTTGGTTAAACAGCGATTTCTTTAAACCGCAATATGTTGGACTGGAACCCTTACCATTCGATTCTAAAAACACCGATTTGCAGCTATTCCCAAATCCAAGTAATGGCAGTTGCAGTTTCCGTTATTACAACAACAGCAACGAGCCTGCACAAGTTCAGGTATTGGATATCCGTGGAGCCCTTATATACTCCGAATCAATTTTGCCGCAGCAAACCGGAGAACAAACGGTAAAGCTACGAAACACGCCTTTCAAATCCGGACTTTATATTGTAACGCTTAAAACGCCCGAAGGTCAGGTAAAATTTGGTAAACTAATTGTTCAAGATTAAACCCTAAAAGCTGCTAATGCAGCTTTTTTTATGGAACGTCCGACCGAACAGGAACTGTCTCTTATACACATCTGACGCTGCCGACGAAGGCTTA
>CAWUNH010000398.1:0-1579 GCA_963923435.1 uncultured bacterium | reverse complement strand
CTGCATTTAATACACGAATTAATTGCTTGCCATTAACGCGACCCGAAACGGAGCCTGCGGGAATATAGGGCACGTCCACTCCTGTTTCTATGTTGTTATAAAAAACATCCAATTTAAAATCCTGAGGATTTAAATTATATGCGCCAATGGCATAAACGTTTTTCATCATTAATTTCCAAACGGGTTGTCTTACATTGACAACGGTACTTTTTAATAGTTTACATACCATCAGCTTGCTGTTATCGGGTACCTGTTCACTAAATTCACCCACCTGGTAGGTTTTTCCTCCGTAGGTAAACTGAAACGATATTCCTAAGGCCTGATCGTTGTTTAATTGCTGGTTTAATGAAACACAACCGGTTCTGGGATTATACACGTATTCGTTGGCTGTAAGCCTGCGAGCGTTTCGGATAATGTTGTAATCCCGGCTGGCATCCATGTAAATTCCACCGGCATTGTTGCTATTGCTAACCCATTTATTACTGGACAGCTGTTCTGAAACCAAATCTATGTTGCGTTCTTTTAATAAGCCATTGGTTGGATTGGTGAGTATTTGATACAAGCTGTTAGAGGCATTGGAGGGTAAACTGTCGGGGCGCGCATCCGATACCACATAAGCTCCGTCGGACAATCCACGCTTTAAACCCGGCCAAACAAAACTGGTATCTTCCCCCAAATCTTCAAATGCCACAATGTTTCGGGTTTGTTCGGCACTGCCGTTGATTCCCAAAACATAAACTTCCATTTTAGTGATTACCACCGGTGTATTAACAACTGGTAAAGTCGACATCCAAGCATCGTAATACGATCGGAAATAATGTGAAATAAAAAAATGTTTATTGGGTTCGTACTGATCGGCATTAATGTTATACTGCTGAACTTGAGCGCCTCCCTGGATGGTAATTTCTTGCTTTTTTCCTTTTTGCTGACTGATTACACTGGTCGCCCGAAGTTTACCAAATTGCAAATCGGTTTTAATTCCAAACAGGGTTTGACTGCCTGAAATTAATGAACTGTTCAGGGGTAGAGTTACATTTCCGGCTTCTATTTTTTTGATGATGTCATCTTCCAATCCAGAAAAATCAACTTTAACCTGATTTTCCCATTCAAAGGTTGCATCGGTATTGTAATTGGCATTAATTTTTAATTTTTCACCAATTTTTCCGGCCAGATTCATTTGAATACGCATGTTAAAATCAAAATTGGTCAAGCTTTGTTGATTTTGTGGCACGGATGGATTGCGGTTTACATTTCGATTTAATCCAAAAATAATTTCAGCCACTCCGTTTGGTTTAATTTCCACCACATTACTGCCAAAAATCCGCTCAAACAATTCGCTGTTAACCTGTAATTTTGGAATCATTCCGGGTCGGGGCTGTTGACTTAATTCATCGGCAGAAACTTTAGAACGCCAATATTCCTGCATTTGCTTTCGGTAAATAAAATTTTGGTATTCGGGTCGCGACATATAATCCGGTGGACTTAAACGCAAATTACCCGCTGTGGTATTCCAGCGGTATTCCTGAACAGCAGGAAAATACATCAAGTCCGTTTTTAAATTGGAGGGATTGCCCAGGTA
>CAWUNH010000397.1:0-1589 GCA_963923435.1 uncultured bacterium | reverse complement strand
CGCTGTTAGCACTGGCCAGAGTTTGGCTGTATAATCCGCCGCTGCCTTTAATGCGAAAGCGATCTGCTACATTCCACTTTATAGCCAGCCGGGGTTCTGGCGAAAGTATACCCAGGGTGGCATAATACTGTAACCTAAAGCTGGGCTCCAAAACCAAACCCTGCTGGTTACCGGGCAACCACTTGTATTTAACAAAGGCGCCTATATCGGTTGTGGAACGGCTGATATCGTCCGGCTGATAATCTTTTAATTGTGCTGTGTACCGGGTATCGGAAATAATGCCCTCAAATCCGAAACGCCATTCGTTTAAACCATTAATTTTTACAAAATTAAAGCCGGCATTAAAATTGTTAATTCCACTTCCTTTAAATTCTTCTTCTATTTGAGGATTAACAAAGGTCATGGAGTAATTAGAATAGGCAAATAGACCCTCAATTAATAAATTGGTACCCTCTGGCACCATTACAAATTGTGTGCCCATGCCCTTGTTTTTCCACGAGTAACGCGCTATGGAGCTGTAATCTACTTTATCGTTAAAATTAAAACCAAACACACTCCATTTACTTCCGGAGCCACTGGTTACAGAGGCTTTTCCGTATACATCGGTATAGTAAAAGGGCAATGTTCCGGTGGCGGCATAGGGATACAACAATTTAGAAGTTTGAGGCAAATAGGAATGTTTAATGGACACCAAATAAGAGGCACTGGTTTGACCTTCTTCGGTTAGTTTAATAAGTGGGCCTTCTAGCATGGTTTTTAGTCCAAAGGTTGAGGCTCCAACCTTACCGCTGTGTTTTTTTTTGTTTCCGTCGCGTATCCGCACGTCCATTACCGATGAAGACCGGCCTCCGTATTCGGCTCCAAATCCCGCACTGTAAACGTCTGCATGTTTCATGGTTTCGCTGTCAAAAACCGAAAACATACCTATGGAATGAAACGGATTAGGAATATTTACCCCGTCCAGCAATACTTTGTTTTGAACCGGCAAACCGCCCCGAATGTACAATTGTCCACCTTGATCGCCGGTAAACACCACACCGGGAATAACCTGTAAGTACTGGGCCACGTCGGGTTCGCCCACGCTGGCTAATTTATTAATTGCTACGGGATCAATTTTTTGTATGGCCACTCCGGTGTTTACCTTTTTTTCGGTTTGTTTCACCGAAACTTCAACCGCCTCCAAATCAATTCCGCCTTTTCGTAAATAAAATTTTTTTTGCGTGATTTCGCCGGCCCGAATGGTAATGGGTTCCCTTAAGGTATCGTAATCTAAATTGGTAATTTGCAGCAAATAATTGCCAGCAGGAATTTTGGTGAGCGCATAAAATCCGTTCAGGTCACTGGTGGTTCCCATGCGGGTTCCCTTTAAAAATAAGGTGCTAAATTGAACCGGCTCACCGGTTTCGCGGTCAAATAAAAATCCTTGCACCGAACCGGTTTGTTGAGCCCTTAAAGAAATTGATAAGGCTAGCGCCGGAATCAGAAAAACCCATTTTATCACCCGGTGAAGGTAAGCTCAAATTTTTGATAATTGAACATACTTTTTACGTTCTGTTTAGGTTATAAAAAACCATTTTTATACATTAAAA
>CAWUNH010000396.1:0-1596 GCA_963923435.1 uncultured bacterium | reverse complement strand
CGCTTTCGTCCAGTCGATCCAAAACCGAATTGGTAATTGGAAAAGTAACACCTTCAGTAGCCTCCCTTAAAGAATTTAATTTTTTGTTACAACGTTCTCAAACCTTAATTTCTAAATGGTATTACAGTAAGGATGTCAACGATCCCGGTAGAGGCGAACTGGAACAATTGATATCCATTGATTATCCCAAACAAAAAAATGCCGTTCAAAATTATACCGAGTCCTGGAGCGAAAGCGAATTAACATCCTGGAAACGTATTACCGGCAGGGTAGACACCTTGTTTATAGACTACCGGAGTAATATCATGGAGCCATTGATAAATATTGAATCATATAACGACCCGGGAGTTTATTTTTTAGCTGAAAATGCCATTCGTGATGCAGAATCCAATTTAACCGAATTGTATAAAGCTTTAAATGCGCTTATTAGTGAAAAACAAAAAAACGCAAGCGCGGTAAACGACCAGCTGTTAAAATCCTTTGGATTTTTAGAGTGGTTTGTAAAATTATTAGGAATTGCATTGGTGCTGGGAGGTATAGCCGTGGCGCTGTTTACAACGCGTTCTATTGTAAAACCCGTTCACGAATTAAAGAGCATGATTTTATCCATGGCCTTAGGAATTTTACCCAATAAACGAATTCCACCCCGTAAAGACGAAATCGGAGAAATGGGCCAGGCCCTCACCGAATTAATTCAATCCATGGAACGTACCACGGAGTTTGCAAAAGCAACAGGATCCGGTGATTTTGATGTAACCTTTAAACCTTTAAGCGATCAGGATAATTTAGGACACGCCTTGTTAAAAATGCGCGAGGATTTAGCAGAAAACGAACGCGTGCTGGAGCAAAAAGTAGAGGAGCGAACCGAAGAAGTGGTACGTCAAAAATCTGAAATAGAGCGTAAAAGCTTGGAACTGGAAGAAGTGTATACCCAGTTAAAAGACAGTATTTACTACGCCAAACGCATTCAGGATAACATTTTACCTACGGCTCAAAAGGTTAAGCGCTTATTAAAAGATGGTTTTGTTTTATTTAAACCAAAAGACATTGTGAGCGGTGATTTTTACTGGATTGAAGAAAAAAACGATTGGGTATATTTTGCAGCCGTTGATTGTACCGGCCATGGTGTTCCGGGTGCCTTTATGAGTTTAATAGGGTATAACATTTTAAAGGACATTATTAAAAACTCCAAACAGTTAAATCCTGCAGATATTTTAAATCAATTGCGGGACAATCTAATCTCAATTTTAAACGCAGAAGGCCATTCTCAAGCCAAAGACGGAATGGACATTACCCTGTGTGCAATTAATTACAATACCCACGAGCTTCAATATGCTGCAGCATTTAATCCGCTGATTATAATTCGAAATAATGAATTAACCCTTTATCCTGCCAATAAATTTCCTGTTGGATTTTACCACGGAGAAAAAACACCCTTTGAAAACCATACTGTAAAATTAAAAACCGGAGATCAGATTTATGTGTTCTCAGACGGCTATGCCGATCAATTTGGAGGAGCGCAGGGTAAAAAATTTATGGCCGGAAATTTCAAACGCTTACTGCAACAAATTGCCCCATTGGATTCGTTTGAACAAA
>CAWUNH010000395.1:0-1598 GCA_963923435.1 uncultured bacterium | reverse complement strand
GTTCATGAGGTTTTTAAAGGCATTTGGAGTACAATCTTTAATTGTTTGGGCATCCTGCTTACATGCTCAACAGGAACCTCAATATGCATTAAGTCAGTTTAATCATTTTATTATTAATCCTGCCTATGCAGGCCTGAGATCAGGCAGTTCGGTACTATTGCAAACGCGTCAACAATGGATTGCCGCTTTACCGCCGGGTACAGGACCCAAAACCTATGGCTTTTCTGCTCACGGGGCCTTTAAGTCCTGGGGATTTGGCACCCTGGTAATTTCAGATCAAATCGGGGCACGCAGCAAACAGCAATATGGAGCCGCCTTGGCGTATCATCTTAAAAGTTCCAGCAGGAGCCTCGTATCTTTTGGTGTTTCGGCCTCGGTTAAACAATATCAGTTTAAGGTACCGGATTATTTTTTAAAGGTTAATGAACCCTCCTGGGTGAACATGAATTCCGATCCAATGTTAAATATCGATGCAGGAGTGTATTTTAAAAACGACCGTTATTTTGCATCCGTTTCTGTAACTCAACTCAATACCGGCACTGTAATGCTGGGTGGGTCTGCACTGAGTCCGTTAACGTATATTATCGAACCGCATTATATTGGAATGAGTGGCCGATCTTTTGTGCTGAGTGAACAAATGGTATTGTCTACCGTTGCGCAATGCAGGTTTACCCGAAATTCATGGAATGCTGAATTACAATTGCATGCATTGTATGGAAAATGGATTTCGGCCGGTTTGTTTTACCGGTATCAAAACGGAATTGGATTTTTGTTTCAAACCCTTTGGTCCAATGGTTTTCGGGTGGCCTACAGTTTTGAGTTGAATCCTTCTAATTGGATTTATCTGGGTAGCACGCACGAATTGGGAATTGGTATGGATTTAGGTAAGCTAAGCGCACTTAGGTCCAATGAATCGGGTAAAATTAGAGCTACCGTTCCAAGGTTTTTATGAGTGCGGTAAAGATATGGCTGCTGGCAATGCTAATACCGGTCTGTTGGTCGGCACAATCGGCATTGCATAAAGCACATGAATTTTTTCAGTACGGCTTGTACACCGAAGCGCTTAAACAATTTGAAAAATCGATTCGTTCAGAATCTATGAAATTGCGATCTGAGGCCTTGATGGGAGCGGCCAGGTCTGCAGAACAAACCAATAATAACCTTTTGGCAGAGCGGTATTGGCTCGAGTACATTCAACAAATTCCAGATTCTGTAAAACAGGATACGGTTTTATGGATGCTTTCAAAAATATTGATTGTAAACGAAAATTATAAAGAGGCGCAACTGTATTTAAACACCTATCTTTCCAAGCACCCGGAGTATCGTAATTTTCCAAAAGTAAGAAGTTTGCAACTGGTCATCTCTCAGCGTTTACATTTATTGCCCCAGGACTCGCAAAGCGAATATGAAGTAGAGCCCACCAATGTGTCTACGCCGGAATCTGAGTATGCACCGTTTTTTCATAAAAAAACCGGTACGTTTTGGTTTGTTCGCGAGCAAAAATTTTACGATTTTGTTAATTTTCAATCGGACCGTTCTTCCGGACCTCCAGCCATGTCTATATGGTCTGCTGAATATAAAAACCAACAGTTTCATAC
>CAWUNH010000394.1:0-1600 GCA_963923435.1 uncultured bacterium | reverse complement strand
CTCCAAACAAATGGAAGATCGGTTTAAGCAATTTTGGCATTACCTGAACATGTAAAATTTCATTAAATTTGTTGAAAACTAAAAAATGTACGTTACCCTATATACCCCTCTCTTTTTTTTACTTCTTATTTTTAGTTCATGCACTCAAAATGAAATAAATCAATCTACGGCCAATTCAACTTCAAAAAAAAATAATGAAACCGCAATGCCTTTGGAAACAAAAGAGTCAATTCCAAAAGAATTTAAATACTTGCTTGGTTCATGGCATGTGTGTATAAGAGACAGACCTATAATTATTGAAATTGAAAAAATTAATAAAAATGAAATTACAGGCTATAATATTGTTGGAAAAAACAAGCGTCCAATAACAGGTTTAATAACCAACATTAATTATAAATTGGATAACGTAATGGAATGTCAGGGTTGTATTAGTTCTCATAAACTTATTTTAAAAGAGCCTGGCGATGATAAGTGGGATGGTTTTTTTACTTTGTTTACATATAATTGGCCTGGAGAAAATAATTCAAATTCTGAAGGCAAATGGGAATCCTACAATGGGTCTTTAAAAGGAAACGTAGATTTGTCTAAATAAAACGGCAATGCTTATGTTGCAACTGCGTTTTTAATTAACAATCGCTTTTATTTTTTTAATACAAGATGGCAAGCATTAAATCTTGCAGGAGGGCGGCATGTGCGTTTCCGGAAGGAAGGATTCCCTTGGATTTTAAATCGCAGTCTTTGAGGGCCTTAAAAATGGTTTTTAGTTTATTTACCGAATACTGTTGGCTGGCATTAAGGTAGGTTTTAGTAAAGTATGGATTTACACCAAGCTCCTTGGCCATACTCGAATTGCTTTTATCGGTGAGGTAATGAACGCGCATAACTTTGGTAAAAAAACCGTACAGCATGGCTAACAAAAGCGGAAGGGGGTGTTCTTTTTCGTTTTCACTAAAAACCATCGAAATTTTTAAGGCCTTGGTAATATTGTGCTGGGCAATGGCTTCCTGCAATTCAAAAACATTGTATTCTCTGCTAATGCCGGTATGCTGTTCCATGTGTTCTATATCAATGGCCTGACCGGGCAACAGATTAACTTTTATTTTTTCAAGTTCAAGAACAATGCGGCTTAAATCGTTTCCGCAGGTTTCGGCTAATAAAAAGGCGGCCCGGGGATGAATTCCTATTTGCAGGCCCCTTACGTGTTCGGTAATCCAATCCGGAAGTTGATTTTCGTAAAGACGCTTGCTTTCAAAAAGGGTACCCTGCTTTTGAGCTTGTTTGTACAAGGCCGTTCGTTTGTCTAAAGATTTGTATTTATAACAAATGACCAGCACGGTGTGGGGTGAGGGTTTTTTTACATACTCAATAAATGGGTTTGCGCTTGTATCGGATTCCGACTCGTTTTCTGAGTTGCTTTTAACCAACCCTTTTAAATGCTGTGCTTCCCGAACAATTACCAAGACCCGGTTTCCGGACATTGGAAATTGTTTGGCATAGGTTAAAACCTGTGAAACATCGCTGTCTTTACCGTATAAAATGTACGCGTTAAAGGCTTTTTCTTCTTCGGTTAAGGCGTGTTCTTCTATGAGCTGACTAAGTT
>CAWUNH010000393.1:0-1613 GCA_963923435.1 uncultured bacterium | reverse complement strand
TCCGCTGGCACTAATTACCGGACTGGCCAATACATTTACACAATAGTCTTCGGTTTCTCCCCAAGCATAGGTGCCAGTAGGACCCGGCACGGTGCCCTCTACAGCAATAACCCGCATACGGGTTAAACCTGTTAATGCATTTTGTGGGACAATAAAAGAACCTACATTATTACCTTGTACGGCAGTAGCATTTACGATCATCTCTCCAAGTCCAGTAAATAAACCATCCTGATTCCAATCAATGTAAATTCGATATTGAACGCCGTACCATCCAACACAAGTTCCAATATTAACTGTAAAATTTTGAGTGCTTCCTTGACAAAAATCTGGAGCAGGTAAAAAACCTGCATAATTACTATACAACTGATTGGAAGAACCTGGTCCCGGAGCCGTAGTTGTACAAGTACTTACATTATTTAAGGTTCCCACGCTTACATTAAAAATTTCTTCATCTCCGGTATAAAGTGCTGCCGAAACACCATAAGGAGAACATACGCAGGGGCCGGGATTATTTAAAGAATAACTTACCACCGAGGTGGTTGCCGATTGATTGCTGTTAGTACAGGTAACCACCATTTGAAAATAAGTAGTGCTGGCCACAGAATAGTTAAAACTGCTGTTGGTAGCATTGGCTATTGGCGTCCATGGACCGTTTGCGTTGGAAGATTGAAACCATTGGTAACTGATACCAACACCTCCTGTTGAACCCGAGGTACTGAGTGTAAATAAGTTATTGGGACAACCCATGGTGCTGGTGATGGCAGCGATACCGGCATTGGGAGCACCCGAACAAGGCAGTCCAGTTACCTGGACACAATAGTCTTCGGTTTCGCCCCAGGAATAGGTACCTGTTGGACCCACTTGGGTTCCCTCAATTAAAATAATACGCATTCTTGTAAATCCTATATTAGCCGCTGCAGGTACAGTAAAATTTCCTGTATTATTTCCGTTTATAACCGAACCGTTAGCAATGTTAACCATTAATTCGTTTGCACCGGTAAATAAACCATCCTGATTCCAATCAACATATATTCTAAGACTGGTACCGTACCATCCATTACAGGTACCTGCCTGAACCAACCAAGGCACCAAAGAACCCTGAGCCAATTGAGGGGCAGCAACAATTCCGGAATAATTACCATAGCGGTTGGATAAGGAACCAGCACCCCCTGCAGTTTGCCCGCAAGCGCTAACATTGTTCATGGTTCCTACACTAACCCTTAAAATTTCTTCGTCCAAGGTTGAGGTAGCATTGGATGCTCCGTAATTAAGCGTTGTACAAGGGGCCTGTGCAAATGAACGAAGCCCTAAAAATAATGGCATTGCCAATAAAAAGCAGTAAAGTTTTTTCATAAGGTGGGTTTAACTGCTTCAAATAAATAAAATAAAAATTAATAAAACAAATAAAATTTATTTTTAACAGTTATAGTAACTATTTAAATAAATAATATTTCGAACAGGTAATTACTGGAATTTGAATTAAAAAAAATCTGTTTTATTTAAAAAAATATATTTTAAAAAATGTACTTTAAAACAAATTAACATGCTTATTATCAACCAGTTCTTGGATAAAATTATCCAAAAAAATCCAATAAATGTTACCTTTTTAAATT
>CAWUNH010000392.1:0-1615 GCA_963923435.1 uncultured bacterium | reverse complement strand
CTTCGTCGGCAGCGTCAGATGTGTATAAGAGACAGCTTTTTATCTCCATACAATGAAGTTCAGGTATTTTTTTTAAAAATCAAATTCGCTTAATGCGTACCTTTAAGCATGATTATTCTTACCGGCGCAGCCGGCTTTATTGCCAGTCATCTCATTACGCCGTTAACTACGGACACGCAAGAAAAACTGGTGCTTTCCGACGATTTTACCCGAGCCGATAAATTCAATAATTACCTTCACAAAAAGGTGTATAAACAAATTCCACGCCAGGAATTAATCGACTGGTTATCCCGGCAGGACGAGCCAATTTCGTGTTGCCTACATTTGGGTGCCCGAACCGACACTACCGAGTTTAATCGGGAAGTATTTAATGTATTAAACTTTCAATTTACCAAAAACTTGTGGTCTTTTTGTGCGGCACGAAACATTCCATTTATTTATGCCTCTTCGGCAGCCACCTATGGCAAGGGCGAGTTTGGATACAGCGATGCAAATGAGGTTACCGCCCAATTAAAACCTTTAAATCCGTATGCAGAAAGCAAGCATGCTTTTGATTTATGGGCTTTGCAAGCAACGCAAACGCCCCAACATTGGTATGGACTAAAGTTTTTTAACGTATACGGTCCTAACGAATACCACAAGGGCCGCATGGCTTCGGTCGTGTTTCATGCCTTTCATCAAATACAAAAACAGGGCCATGTAAAACTTTTTAAATCGCACCGCGAGGATTTCAGCCATGGCCATCAATTGCGTGACTTTATTTATGTTAAAGACCTTGTTAAGGTGATTCTATATTTAATGAACCAAAAGCCGTTATCGGGGATTTACAATTTGGGTTCCGGAAAAGCCCGCAGTTTTTTAGATTTAACTGCTGCGGTTTTTAAATCGCTTCATCAATCGGAAAAAATTGAATTCATTGACATCCCTGCCGACATTCGAGATTCGTATCAGTATTTTACCGAAGCCCCCATGCAAAAACTGATTCAAAGCGGTTATACGCAAGCCTTTTACAGTTTAGAAGAAGGAATTGATGATTACGTCCGCAATTACCTTAGCCTAAATGCCTATGCTTAAAAATTACGCCTAAATACACCATGATGGACTTTGCTCAATCAATTCAGGAAGGTATTCCTGATGTTTTACCCCCCTTAAAACCACTTCATTCCTCTTGGAGTCACGCACCGCGACGCAAGGCAATTTTAAACCCCCAAGAAAAAAAATTGGCACTCGAAAACGCCTTAAGGTATTTTCATCCCAAACATCATGCCGAATTAGCCCCCGAATTTGCAAACGAACTTGAACGTTACGGACGCATTTACATGTACCGGCTCAGGCCGGATTACGATCTGTTTGCAAGGCCCCTTCACGAATATCCGAGCCGCTGTATTGAAGCTGCAGCTATAATGCTGATGATTCATAACAATTTAGACCCGCGGGTAGCGCAACATCCCGAAGAGCTTATAACCTATGGCGGCAACGGAAGTGTTTTTCAAAACTGGGCTCAATACCGGTTAACCATGGCCTACTTATCCCAAATGACCTCACATCAAACACTGGTAATGTACAGCGGTCATCCGATGGGTTTATTTCCTTCCTCACCGGATGCTCCAAGGGT
>CAWUNH010000391.1:0-1617 GCA_963923435.1 uncultured bacterium | reverse complement strand
CGGCAGCGTCAGATGTGTATAAGAGACAGGTTATAGGCGCTGTCTAAACTTCGCAGATGATTTTTTTGCCAGGCGCTGCGATTACAAATACGAATTTCAATGTCGGATTGACCCTGACGGGCATGTATGGGAATGGTCAACCGTTGCTTTCCATTTGCACTTAAAATTTCACATCGGTTTTTATAAAATTGTTTTTTAAAAAGAACGGGTCCAATAGGAGTCTGCGAAAAACGTTTATACATTATAATATATTCTAATGGAGGCCAATACACTGTTTCAAAAACCCGTAACATGAGTTATTCAAAAAGGAAGGCTTTTCCGGTAATAAACTCGTTTGAAATAAGCCCCCAATTACGCGAATCGTTGGCATTGTCCCGATTATCGCCCATAAAAAAATACAAATCCGTTTGTACAATCCGGTACCTCCTTTTTGTGTTGGTCCATGCGGCTATAGAAAACACGTTTGGGCAATTAATTTTTAAATAATAGTTTAATAAGGGATCTTCTTCCCAAATGGTATCTCCTTTTTTGGGAATGTACAAAGGTCCGTAAAAGTCCATATTCCATGTCCATTGAGTATCGTTTGGAAAGCAGGCGGTATCTCTGCGATTAGGAGAATCGGTTTTTCGTTCAAAAAATACAAACACCGAATCGTCGGTTAAAACATGTTCGTAGCGCTGAGGGATGGTAAAACAGTATTCGTTTTCAAGGCCAATGGCCTTACCGTTAAACATTCCAAAGCTGGTAATAAGGGCAGTGTCAACAGGCCGTTTAAGTTGAAAGTTAAAATTATAGCAAACGCCTTCAGGATCGTCTAACGGAATCCCATTAATTAAAACAACTTTATCGCGAATTTCTATAGTATCTCCTGGTAAACCAATTAACCGTTGAACCGTTTCTTCTGATATATCTGCAAAGGGTATTTTGTATTTATACAAATGCATTCGTTGCTTTTCAATCCAAAATCGCTTTATTAACAATTTACGGCCCGGCTCAATGCTGGTTCGCATATCCGAGTTCTCGTCTTTTTGAATCGAAATTAAAAAATAGAAACTGAGTAGTACGGCAAAGGCCGACAAAGACAGGCTTCTGAGTTTTTTAAATTTCGAAAATTTAAAAACCATGAAAAGGTTTTGTTTTATTTGTTTTTTGCCAAACGGTTTTGCTTACGTTTACGCCATTTGAAAAATCCCCAGAGTGCAAGAGAAACGCTTATAAAGGGCCATTTAATGGAGTGTAAATTGCCGTTTTCAACATAGCATAAGAACCTCGACCATCGGTACTTTCCTTCATGTTCATTTTTAAAAAAGGATTTAACAAAAGATTTGCCACTAACCGGATTGTTTTCCTCATATTTTACACTGGCCCACACAAAAAATGGCGAACCTACCACATGATCGTAGGGAACAAATCCCCAACAGCGGCTGTCAGCACTGTTGTGTCGGTTATCTCCCATCATAAAATAATAATCCTGTTTAAAGGTATAGGAAGAAATGGGGTTTCCGTCATAGTACACCACGGAGTCTTTTAATTCGACCTGATGAATACCCTGATCGTAGGTACTTAAAATCTTTTCGTACATGTAATAATTGTTCCGGTTGATGGGGATGGTGGCGC
>CAWUNH010000390.1:0-1618 GCA_963923435.1 uncultured bacterium | reverse complement strand
TTACTCCGGTGTGGGTTGCTCCGTTTATTAGCGCCCATTGTATAGGAGCTGCACCACGCAATTTGGGAAGAAGAGAGGCGTGTATATTATAGGTCCCCCAAACCGGAATACGCCACACAACTTCGGGTAGCATTCGAAATGCAACAACTATAAATGCTTCTGCATTCAAATTTTGCAAACCTTCCACAAAACTTGGTTCTTTGAGAGAGGGTGGTTGTAAAACCCTTAAATGTAATTTTTCGGCCATGGTTTTTACCTCCGATACAGAGGTTTTTAACCCTCTGCCCGATGCTTTGTCGGGGGCAGTTACCACTGCCAATATTTCGTGGCCGTCTAAAACCAATGCCTCCAAATGTGCCGCTGCAAATTCAGGGGTTCCAAAAAATACAAGTTTCATATCATAAAAAAACCGCCCTTTTGGGCGGTTTTTAAAATTAAACGTAAAAGTTATTATTCAATTACCAAACGTTTGGTTGTTTTTTGACCATTGGCTTCAATGGTTACAAAATACACACCCTTAGGTCGTTGAACCAAATTGAAACTTACAAGCTCTTTGGAAGAGGGGATGTTCTTTTCTTCATATACCAGGGCTCCAACAACATTCATAACTCTGACTTTGGCAGATTCATTATGGTGTGGTAAACGAACACTTACAATATCGCGACTTGGATTTGGGTACAATTCTACCGATTCTGAAAGATTGTATTGCTCCACTCCAGAACAGATAAAGTCTACCGTAAATCCTTTTGTGGCAATTGTGGTCCCTGAGGCATTGGCTGCACGTAAAGTCATGGAATAATTTGTAATGGCCGTATTGGTAAAGGCAACTAAAATATTATTTCCGTTAACGCCGGGAGGCGCAATGCTCACTCCGCTGGTAGGTTGAATGCTCCAGGTGTAAGACATGGGGCCGTTTACACTTGAACTTCCGTTTATGGTTTGAAGCCGGTTGGATGCATCGTTACAACGGTAAAATACCGATGGTATGGTAAAATCTACCGCAGGTAAACAGCTCACCACATTAACCGATTGGGTAAAGGTAACTACTCCCTGACTGTTGGTGGCTTCTAAAACAAGGGTATAGGTGCCTGGACTGGCAGCCTTAATACTGGGATTCATTGCTAAAGAGGATGGAGAAAAAGTTACACCTGCCGAAGGTATAGAAGACCAAGAATAACTGGGCGCGGGAGAACCCCCGTTGCTGGTATTGGTTGCGGTAAAGGCCCCGTTATTACAAATGGTACCGCTCGTTACGGCAAATGATACGGTTGGCAATGAGCAATTTTGAACGTTTATAACCAATGCGGTGGAGTTGGTCCCCGCAGCATTATTGGCACGAAGCGTTACCGTATAGTTGCCCGGTGCGGTAAAGGTGATAATCGGATTGGTTGCTGTTGCACTGGAAAGGTTACCACCGACTGGTGCGGAAGACCAGCTGTAGGTTGGAACGGGAAAACCGTTGGAGGCATTATTAAGTTGCAGCGTTGCCGATGAACCGGTTAAACATAAATTGGCAGGCATGGAAAATGCGGCGGTTGGAGCTACGGTGCCTTGAATGGCGGCCCCGTTGTATTTCCAAATGCCACCCACATTGCTGTCTCTTATACACATCTCCGAG
>CAWUNH010000389.1:0-1622 GCA_963923435.1 uncultured bacterium | reverse complement strand
ATTGTCTTGCAGAAACATTTGTCCGATGGATGCCTTGCACCTAACTAGTTTATACACGCTATAAAACTTCGCCTATACAACCAATTGTGATGTATATGAGTAGTTTTCTTGCGCATATATAAAGCTACTAAAATTCTTCACAAATCATCAAAGGGCGATCGTATTTGCTGTAAATTTTTGTTGCTCACATGGGTATAAATTTCGGTGGTTTTACTACTGCTGTGTCCGAGCAATTCTTGAATGTAGCGCAGGTCGGTACCCGATTCCAGTAAATGGGTGGCATAACTGTGCCGCAACCAGTGCAAACTAACCGGTTTTGTATTACAAACTTTTTTTAAAGCATGTTTTAAAACCAATTGTAAGCTTCGTTCGCTGTAGGGGGTTCCTGGCACTTGCCCCTCAAACAACCATACTTTAGGTTTATAGGCTTTGTAATATGCGCGAAGCATTTCAATAATTTTTAAACTTATTGGCAACACACGGTCTTTTTTACCTTTTGATTGTCTGATAAAGAGCAAATAGCGGTCCGACAAAACATCCTTAGGGGTTAAGTGCAGCAATTCGCTTCTGCGCAAACCACAGGCATAAATTAAACTCAGCATAGCACGGTGTTTAAGATTGCTTGGAGCATCTAACAGTGCTTTAACCTCGGCTTTGCTTAATACGTTTGGCAGACGTTTTTCACGCCGCGGGCGTTCAAGGTTCTCCACGTTCATTACACGGTTAAAACGGTTACGGTAAAACAGTTTTAGCGCATTTATTATTTGATTTTGATAACTCGCCGATAATTTTTTTTCTAATATATAACGGGTATTAAAATCTATAAAATCCGGTATGCCAATACTGTCGGGCGATTTATCGGCATGAAATTTAAAAAACTGTTCAATGGCCTCCGTGTAGGTTTTAATGGTATTTGAACTGTAGCGCCGGCATTTCATGTAATGGCCAAACGAAATTAAATGGCCCGATGCAGGCAATTGCGGCCGATTGGGCTCCTGTAGTTGTTTTGCGGTTAAAGGTTCTGTCATGGTTAATTGTTAATTTTTAATACACTAAGTATACATGGGACAGGAGCCTTGCTTGGTTTAATTATTGCTGCAAACGACCTGTCCGGGGTTTACCCACTGCGGTGTAAATATGAACTTAAGCCCTGCAAATGCTTGCTATAAAGCGTAGTATAAGCCCTGTCATTTGGGTAATGTTAAAACAGCTGTTGCTAAAGTTGTAAACGGGCTTTAAAAAAAAGGCTTTTATTATAAATTAAAAAAAATTGCCCTTAAGACCATGCACGTAAATTAAAGATTGGAAAACTCCGAAACGACCTCCCAGGTATGGTCGCTTAGCAGACACACGCTGGCTATAAACTGTAAATGTTTGGGTTGTGCAGCACCCCATTCGTCTGGACCCAGCATAAGCAAGGTCCATTCGGATGCGTTTTCATACAGGTGGTAGGTATGGCCCACCAAGGGTTCAAAAGAAATTTTAGCCTGGTAAATCCGTTCGCTTATTTGCAAGCGATGGTGAATACTGCGGACTTGCTCTGCCAGCAATTCGGCCTGTTTTTGAATTTGCTGCAGCTGACGCTGGGTTTGTTCGCGCATGGCACTCAGAGCCCGGTGTTT
>CAWUNH010000388.1:0-1627 GCA_963923435.1 uncultured bacterium | reverse complement strand
TCCTCAGTTTGAACTGGCGGCAAATCGATACTTGAATGGATTGGTTCGGGAGTAGATTCGGTAGGATTTAAATTTACAATGTTGCGTTCTTTAAATGCCGGAGTTTCGTATCCGGAACTTTGTCCGCTTTTAAATCCGGTAGCAATAATGGTAACACTCACCTGATCGCCAAGACTGGGGTCGCTGCCGTATCCGGTAATTAATTCTGCGGTACCCCCGGCAGCCTCCTGAATAAAATCGGTTATTTCACCAAACTCATCCATGTTAATGTCGTTGCTGCCACTCATTACATTGAGTAATACATGTCGGGCTCCGCGGATGTCGTTGTCGTTAAGCAAGGGCGAATTCAATGCTTTTTGAACTGCTTCGACGGCACGCTGATCGCCACTGCAAATGGCCGAGCCCATAACGGCCACGCCGCTGTCTTTCATTACGGTTTTAACATCGTTAAAATCAACGTTAATGTGCATGTGCATGCTGATGATTTCGGCAATGCTGCGGGCCGCACCGGACAATACATCGTCTGCATGACCAAAGGCCTCACTCATTTTTAAATTGCCGTAAATTTCTCGCAAGCGGTCGTTACCAATTACCAAAAGGGTATCAACGTATTTTTTCATTTCTTCCAAACCGGCTTCTGCCTGTGTTCGGCGTTTTTTTCCTTCGAATGTAAAGGGAATGGTTACAATGCCTACGGTTAAAATACCCAGCTCTTTGGCAACTTTTGCAATGACCGGAGCAGCTCCGGTGCCCGTTCCGCCGCCAAGCCCAGCCGTTATAAATACCATTTGGGTGGTATCGCTTAATTCGTTACGGATATCGTCTATAGATTCCAGTGCCGCTTCGCGACCTACATCGGGAATAGAACCGGCACCCAAACCTTTGGTTGAAAGTTTGCCCAATTGCAATTTATTGGGAATTGGACTTTTTTCTAATGCCTGACGGTCGGTATTGCAAATTATAAAATCTACGCCTTTAATACCGTGGCGAAACATATAATTTACAGCATTGCTGCCGCCACCGCCTACACCAATAACTTTTATTATTGATTTTTCGGTTTTTTCAAATTCAAATTGTATCATAGTAATTGATTTTAAGGGTTTGTATGGTTGTTTTATTGAAGACCTTCATCGTTAAATAAATCTTTGGTTTTTCCAATTAACGAACCAAAAAAATCTCCGATTTTGGGTTTGGTTGTTTTAGTGGAAGCCGACTCTGGTAGTTTAGTTTCGGTGGCTGTTACTTCCGATCGGGGCGTTTCCTGTACCAGTTGTTTTTTGTTTTTCAAATTTTTTGAATCGGCATCCTGAGCGCCCAGCAGCATAAGTCCAATCCCCGTTGCATACATGGGGTTTTTAAGTTCGTCCGAATTGCTAAACAAGTGCTCGTTGGGGGTTCCTACCCGGCAATCCATTCCGGTTTTAAGGGTAAACAAAGAATGAATGTGCTTTAAACAGGCTCCGCCACCGGTTATTACAATACCTGCCGATAATTTCTTTTCAAAACCGCTGTTTTTAATTTCATAGGCTACAAATTCAATAATTTCTTCCATTCTGGCCTGTATGATTTGAGAAAGGTAATGCACGGTAATTTCTTTAGGCGGCAGGCCTTTGACTGTCTCTTATAC
>CAWUNH010000387.1:0-1629 GCA_963923435.1 uncultured bacterium | reverse complement strand
TTATCAGTGGATCCTCCGGGTTTTCCAATCCATGAAACACCACCAAACGGTTTTTTAAATCTTGAGGCCGGGTTTTATTCCAAGGCATTGCACTACAGGAGGCGCCTTCGCTTTGCCTAAGCCAATCTAAAAGTACCGGAATGTCCGGATGTGGGGTTTTGTAAACCAAAATTAAATTGAGGCGGGTATCAACCAATTGAACGGCCTTTGAAAACGAATTATTATACTGTTTTTGTTCATTTTTAATGGGTTTTATTTTAACCGTATAATTGTGTATACCAGCCTCCGATTCAGAAATCGAAAACTGTACACGTCCGTGGTAGTTGGGTGCTGGCACCTGAATGGATTTTGCCGTTATCAATTTCTTGCCTTCCCATAAACTAATTTCGGTAAAGGGTTCTGTCATGGCGAGTAAACGGTATTCGGCTTCAATATTAAAGGTGTTTTGAGTTTTGGCTGTTGCATTGCATATTACTTGTGTAATCCAGGCATCGGGATATTGCGTCGTATCCCCAACACCAATACACGAAATTTTTAACGCTTGCTTGGAGGCCTCGGGTCTTGGATCCTCACCATCGGTAATTATTCCATCGCTAATTAGTAAGAGTTCGCTGCAAGGACGCTCGCAATCTTCATCTAAATAGCTTAACAAATTGTGAAAATTGGTTTTGGAATGCCAGGGTTTGTTATTTGTAAGGGGTTCAATACGTTCTCCAAAAAACAGGGTTTTACATTCGACCGATTTGTTATTTTGCAGCGAATTTAAAATTTCAGGCAACTGGCTGTTGTACCAGGCGCTGTCAACCCCTTTTTTTACAGATAGACTGTGGTCAACCGCAATCACCAGCAAAGGTTTTTCATACCGGGTAGACCAGCTGCTAAAAACCATTTCTGAGAGCAGTAAAAGCAGCAAAAAAACCACAATGGTTCGCATTGTAAACAAAATGTAAACCTTCCACCGAACCGTAAAACGCTTAAACAATTGGAAATAGGTCCAGTAACTTATTCCCAACGCACACACTGCGGCTAGAAACATCCATCCGTACGACTCAAACAGAAAATGCATGTTGGGATTAGGTCGTCATGCCCCCGCATACCGAAAGGCACTGACCGGTAATGTAGCTGCTAAGATCCGAGGCTAAAAACAAACAGGCTTGTGCAACGTCTTCAACGGTTCCGCTGCGTTTTAATGGAATTTGCTGAATCCATTGTTGGGTTGTTGTTTCGTTTAAGTTGCCGGTCATTTCGGTGGCGATAAACCCGGGAGCAATGGCATTGCATCGAATGTTTCGCGACCCTAACTCCATGGCAATGGATTTGGTAAATCCTAAAATTCCTGCTTTGGAGGCAGCGTAATTGGATTGTCCCGCATTTCCTCTTAAACCCACATAGGAGCTGATGTTTATGATCGATCCTTTTTTTGAACTGAGCATGGGTTTTTGAGCCGCTTTGGTTAACGCAAATACCGATTTTAAATTGGTATTAATTACTTCGTCCCACTGGGCCTCCGTCATCCGGAGCAAGAGACCGTCTTTGGTAATTCCGGCATTATTAATTAATACATCTAGGCTTCCAAATTCTTCAACCACCTGATTTACAACATGTTCGGCTTCCGAGTAACGACTGCAA
>CAWUNH010000386.1:0-1631 GCA_963923435.1 uncultured bacterium | reverse complement strand
CCCAAAATGCGTTTCAATCGTATTTATATTTTAAAAACCAACGGTCCTGAAAGGTACAGCCTAAAAATATTCTCACATAAGTTGTCTGGTATCCGGGTATTCCGTTTTGACCGATACGAAACGATAGATTTGCAGTATTAAACAATCGGTTTTGGGCCAGTGGCAAACTTAATCCCAAATTCACATTCCAATCGGTAACCAGAGTTCCCTGATACCTTAAGGGGCCTGTTTGATATTGCAGGCCTGCCCGGTAAACCACCCTCTTAAAATAGGTTCCCTTTCCAAAAGCCAATTTGTCGGGCTGATAATAAATGCCGGTTGCATAACGCATTGATTTTTCAAAAGCAATGTTCTGCGTTGGGTTCATAATTTTTGACCAATCACCGGAATGTACATCGGCATGCCATTGCCATTGTTCGCCCCGTTTTATGCCCAGACCAAAACCCTGCTCCAGCGGCGCATTTATGGGAAGTATTTGCAGGGTACTCGAGAGCGTATCCCGAATGGTTTCAGCCCCCGCGCCGTTAAGAATGTAACTGTAAACATCCAGTTCCTGTACCGGATGGATGGGGGTAGGTACCTGATACGTGTATCCAAAACCGATTCGAATGGGTTGTTGCAAAGGTCTGCGTTGTGTTTTAAACAGGCTGCTGTCCAATGTAAACCCCGTTTGCAAACCGCCCTGAACCAAATAACCGTTTACAGACAGGGCGTTTCGAGACAGCGTATTGCTATAAAGATTGCTGTTGGGATAAACAAAGCGCGAAATTTGATCCAGGGTTCCAAAAAGCCACGAAGCCTGAACCCCAAAGGAACATTGACTGAGTAGTTCGACCGATGTTTTTCTCCAGGCATAGGCAAAACCGGTATGGTGTTTGCTGCTGTCCGGAACATAAAGGTTGCGGTACTTAAATGCCAAAAGCCTACGGGGAAATGGATGCAGCCCAAACCCCAGCACAGCCCGATTCCAACCCCCAAAGGCCTGAACGTTTTGTGTACAGGTGCCTGCAGCAGCCGTTAAGGTTTGTGTAAGATTGTAACCGCTCTGAGAATAAGGCATTATTCCCAAAACCAGGCCTCCATGTTTTTTAAGCGGAAGAGCAAGCGTGGCATTTAAAAATCGAACATTGCTGTAATCGTTTAAAGCACTGCGTTGTTGGATTCTTTGAAACTGCAGGTCGCTGCCAATGTCCAATGCCGTGTATCGGAGGTCCGACCAAGCTGCCGGATTAACCATATTTACAAGTGTAGGAGGCAGGGTATCGGTTTGAAGGGCAATTCCGGAGGCTGCCAGAGCCTGTTGAGCACTCCCTCCTATGGGTGCTAATTCACCAAACGCATAGCGTGAAAAAGGATTAAAACCCGTTGTTTGTGAGCGCACAGAAAACAATCCTAAAACCAGTAGGAGCAGGAGGTACTTAATCGGTAAGGTTAAATAAGGCATGAAGTCCGTAAAATATTAAATCCGGGGATTCAAAGTAACGATTTTTAAACTGGGCTGACAAATACGCGGCATGTCCCCCGGTAAATACTATTTTTATATCAGGCCACTCCCTTCTGTAGTCCTCAATAAAACCTTTTACTTCCATAACGGCGCCTCTTTGGGCACCGGACCAAATAGCCTCCGAGGT
>CAWUNH010000385.1:0-1639 GCA_963923435.1 uncultured bacterium | reverse complement strand
AGTTTTGTGCTCCGAAACCCGCCCGAACGCAAAGCACGCAAACCGTTGTTATGTATCCCCAATTTAAAATTGAATGTCTTGAACCTGAATGGCTAACAAGGCCACATCGTCTTCAAAATTTACCAGCTCACGACGTTTTTGAGCCTCGGAAACAATTTCCTGCAACCAGCTTTTTAAACTTGCTTGGCTTGAATACAGCGCATTCATTTCAGATGGAGTTAAACCATAGCGATCGTTTAGAAACGATTCTGAAATACCGTCTGTATAACACAAAAGGCGAAACGACCCGGAATAATGTATCATTTTTACATCCATATGATGCATCAATTGATCGGAAATGCCGAGTAGGGGACAGCCCTGATCTAAAAGCAGCGTTTTAGAATCGTAAACCAGCAAAGGCGGATTGTGACCGGCATTTATGTAGGTAAGTTGTTGGCTGCGCATGTTAATTTTACCCAAAAAAAACGACACAAATTTTTGATACCGGGTTTGTTGAATAACGCGCTTGTTTATTTCTAAAATAATATCTTTTAAATTATGCGTATACTGGCATAAGGTATGCAGTGTTGCCTGAATATGACTCATGAGCAGTGCCGCGGGAATTCCTTTACCACTAACGTCGGCAATACAAAAAATATATTCGTAGGTGTTTAGCGGAATTAAATCGTAATAGTCGCCTCCAATGCGATCGTGCGGTAAATAACAGGCCGCAATTTCGAGTCCTTCTTTTTGCGGCCATTGTTCGGGAATTAAAAGGTTTTGAACATCTCTTGCCAAATTTAATTCTTGTTGGTATTTGGCATGTTCAAGCGCATCTTTAAACAAGCGTTTGTTTTCTATGGCTACAGAAATAATATTGGCTAAGGTTTGTATAAAAGGTAAATGTTTAATAACGGGACTCAGCTCAAAGCGTTCACGATCCGAATCTCCCAGCAGCACAAAGGCTATGGCCTGCGTTTTATGAAAAACCGGTATGACAACTTCGAAATAGGCGTTAATGGCTAAATTCCGATACCCCAAAGAGGTAATTTCGGTAAGCGATTCCAATGCGTTATTAAAGGGCAAAGGTTCCGGATGGGTATCCGGCATGCCATAACAAAACAAACTGTACCATTCCGATCCCTGAAAAGTAAACATTTGACAACGTTCTACTTCCAGCCGGTTTTGTAAAATATTTTTTAATAAACCCACCAATTCGGAGGTCGTTTGGTTATTATTTATGGCTTTTGTTATTTCCAGAATACTTTTCAGCTTAAATTGCTGTAAATCTTCGGGAGGGCGATGCTGTTCGGCAAAGGGCATGGTTTATTGTAAAATAACCCGATCCAGATTCAAATCAAGAGCATTGAGTTCTACGGCAACATGTTCTTGAAGGGTAGTATTTAAACGCATTCCAACGTAATTGCAATTTACCGGAAACAATGCATAAGAGCGTTGAATTAAAACCAGGGTTTCCAGATGTTCCGGTTGATAATTTAGGATGTGACGAATGGCATATTGCATTGTTTTTCCGGAATTCATAACATCGTCAACCAAAAGTACCGGAACGGATTGAAAAGGAATGTGCTGCGATTCTGGTTCTAAACGAAGCTCTGATTGAGGGCTTGTTTTTGATATGCAAAGTTTTATAAGTTCGGTA
>CAWUNH010000384.1:0-1641 GCA_963923435.1 uncultured bacterium | reverse complement strand
TGGCTTAATTGAATTAAACCGGCCGCTAAAACCTCCTTCATGCTGGCTTGGTGAGAATCGGTTTTGTAACCGCGTTTATATAATGGTACTCCGCTGGTATCAATCGCAAGCATCCATTTATCTTGATGGATATGGGCATAAATTCGAATTTCGGCCTCTTTACGGTCTACATTTGGGCGCTTGCCCGTTTCTCGCCTAAACCGGTCTACAATGGCATCTTTCACCCGTTGGTTACAATACATGCTATTGTTAAAATAGTCAGAACGCAGAACGGATTCAACGGCAAAGGAATGTTCGTTTGAAAATAATTGTTCCCAGGCAATAGCATTAACCGCAGTGTACAGCTCATCGGCCTGCCGCGCAGTAAATTCACAAATGGGTACTAAAACTTTTATGGCTGTTCGGAGGCAGTAATTGCATTTATATACAAATCCCCAGTCTCCGGTTACCGACACCCCTCTTTTAAATTCAATTACATTACGACCTCCCAATTTAACCAGTTCGTTGGATAAAACCGATTCCAACCCATGAAAGGTGGTAATTTTAATTTCAAAATCCGGTTTTTGAAACAGTAGGGTGGAGGAATTTAACTCAGGCATAAATTTTAAGGCTATGCTCCATTCGGTTTAAACAGTCGTCCATTTCCTGTTGGGTAATAACCAATGGAGGCGCCAGCCGTATGATGTGTCCGTGCGTGGGTTTTGCTAAAATTCCATGTTTTGCCAGGCTCATGCATATATCCCAGGCTTTAACACGATGGGTCTCCTCAATTTCAATTGCATTTAAAAGGCCTTTTCCGCGCACTTCTTTAATAAACGAATATTGTTTTTTTAGTAAGGATAAGCCATCGCGCAATTGAAGGCCCCGGTTCATGGCATTTTGGTCCAATTGTTCGTCAATTAAAACCGCTAAAGCTGCTCTTGAAACAGCACAAGCCAGTGGATTTCCTCCATAGGTACTTCCATGTTCACCGGGCTTTATAGTTAACATAATTTCATCGGAGGCAAGAACTGCACTTACGGGCAGGGTACCGCCGCTTAAGGCTTTTCCTAATACTAACAAGTCGGGTTTAACCGCCTCATAATCGCAGGCCAACATTTTACCTGTGCGGCACAAGCCGGTTTGAATTTCATCGGCAATCCACAATACCCGGTAATGGTCGCACAATGCACGTATTTGTTTTAAATAACCATCGTCTGGAACGATTACACCTGCTTCGCCTTGAATGGGCTCTACCATAAAGGCAGCCGTTCGGGGGTCTTTTAAAAAGGGTTCCAGGGCCTCAATAGAATTGTATTGAACCCGGTCAAATCCCGGCATGTAGGGACCAAATCCATGAAATGAACTTGGATCATCGCTGGATGAAATAGCAGCAAGGGTACGTCCCCAAAAATTACCGTTAGCAAAAACAATCCGGGCTTCGTTTTCAGGTACTCCTTTAACCTGATATGCCCACCGCCGTGCAAGTTTTACTGCTGTTTCACCGGCTTCTACACCGGTATTCATCATCAGTACCCGCTGGTAATTAAAAAACTCGCAAATCATTTTTTCAAATGGACCCAGTTGGTCGTTATGAAACGCACGCGAGGTTAGCGTTAGTCGGGTCAGCTGATTTTGTAGAGCGCTTATAATACGGTCGTG
>CAWUNH010000383.1:0-1661 GCA_963923435.1 uncultured bacterium | reverse complement strand
ATAAGAGACAGATCGGATACCGAATCGCTTGAAGAGGATTGAAGCAATTCGGGTTTAAAATAGGCAGCAACAAATCCGGTATCAAATTTACCGGATTGAAATGCCGGATGTTTTAAAGCAAAGGCACAAAACTCCAGAGTGGTTTCAACCCCTATGATGGTATAGTCTGAGATAGCCCTTAACATTCTGGCAATAGCAGTTTCCCGATTTTCGGCATGAACAATTAATTTAGAAATCATGGGATCGTAATAAATAGGAATGTCCATATGTTCTTCAAAACCATCATCAACGCGTATACCCGGACCCATTGGGGGTTTATAAACATGAAGGTGTCCAATATCGGGTAAAAATTGATTTTTGGGATCTTCTGCACACACTCGAATTTCTATAGCATGCCCACGAATTTCTAAATCGGATTGATTAAAGCGCAGCGGTTTGCCTCGGGCAATTTCCACCTGTTCTCTAACCAAATCTACCCCGGTAATTAATTCGGTAACAGGATGTTCTACCTGAAGCCGGGTATTCATTTCCAGAAAATAAAAACGATTTTGATCGTCTAATAAAAACTCTACCGTTCCGGCACCCGTATACCCGCAAGATTGAGCAATACGAACGGCGCACTGACCCATTTCAGCACGTAACTCCGGGCTAAGGACACAACTGGGAGCCTCTTCTATTAATTTTTGATGACGTCGCTGGATGCTGCATTCACGTTCAAAAAGATAAACGGCATGACCATGCTGATCGGCTAAAACTTGAATTTCAATGTGACGGGGGCCCGAAGCATAACGTTCGATAAAAACCGCCCCGTTTCCAAAGGCAGATTCTGCTTCGCTGATGGCACGGCGCATTTGTTCTTCCAGTTCAGAGGCCTCTTGAACCAGGCGCATTCCTTTTCCGCCGCCGCCTGCACTGGCTTTAATAAGCAACGGAAAACCAATGGATCGGGCTACTTCCAAAGCTTCGTTAAAATCCGAAATAGCTCCTTCAGAACCGGGAATCATAGGAACTTGTTGTGCCTTTGCCGTAGCTTTCGCCCGAAGTTTATCTCCCATTCGGTCCATGCTGTCGGCAGGAGGACCAATAAAAAGCAAACCGGCATTTTTTACAGCTCTGGCAAATTCAGCGTTTTCACTTAAAAACCCATAACCCGGATGGATGCCCTGAGCCCCGCATTTTAGGGCAGTTTCAATTATTGTTGCACCTTTTAAATAAGATTGATTGCTTGGTGCAGGTCCAATGCAATAGGCCTCATCGGCATACCGAACAAAGGGCGCATTTCGGTCTGCCTCAGAAAACACTGCAACACTTTTAATATTCATTTCTTTTAGGGTGCGCATGATTCGAAGCGCAATTTCTCCCCGGTTAGCAACTAAAATTTTCTGCATGACCGAAATTACGCAATAATGCTGCAAAATCTTGCAGGCCTTTGGGATAAAATCCCCTGTAGGCACTTGAAAATTTAGAATAAAGCGAATTACGTATTTTTGTTTGTGTTTTTTATAAGCTCCAAAATTTTAGATTTTCTCCTTAATCCTTTGGCCGTTTGTTTTATTATAGTTTTACTAAGTTTTATTTCTAAATTTAAAAAACATCAAAAATTAATGATTACAACAGCATTGGTGTTTTTGTTTGTTGCTTCCAATCCGTTTATAGTGGAT
>CAWUNH010000382.1:0-1662 GCA_963923435.1 uncultured bacterium | reverse complement strand
GTACTCCATGAATAACTGTTTGCCGATGACCCGTTAAACGTAGCCGACTGACCTAAACAAATAGCAGTAGGACCGCTAATAGATACCGTAGGTGCAAATACACTCACCTGAAACGTATTTGTGTTGGTACAACTGAACTGATTGGCGCCCGTTACCGTATATACACTCGTAGAAGTTGGAGTTACTGTAACTGAGCTTGTTGTAGCTCCCGTGCTCCAACTGTACGTCGTAGCTCCGCTTCCAAACAAGGTCGCCGATCCTCCTTTACAAAACACACTTACCGTTGATGTAATAGATACTGTAGGATTGGGATTTACCAATAAGTTTACCTGCGTATAACCCACGCAATTTGCCGATGTCGTTGCCGATACAGTAAAAATAGTCGTTGCTGTTGGGCTAACAACCACCGAAGTGCCTGTACCTCCTGTGCTCCAGTTAATACCGCTTACTCCATCCGTTGTTAATGTAACCGAAGTACCTGGACATAAATTAGCAGTACCGTTTGGCGCAGATGCCGTAATGTTTAATGCACATAAACGAGTAATGGTTACAAAACCCTCATTTGAATTTAAACCTAAATCTTGAGTATTAATCATATTTGGAGACTGATAACTACCACCTCCACCACCGGCACTGCTGCTCGGTGTTTGACCGGATCCACCGCCACCGGAATATCCACCGCCACCGCCACCGCCACCGGTGTTACCGTGAGTTCCTCCTCCACCGCCAAATCCACCAACGGAGTTGTTACAAGTTCCACCACCCAGTCCGCCATTTACAAATCCCATTCCGCCCGTGTTAGCACATGCACTTCCCTGCGTTCCATTTCCATTGAAACCGCCGCCGCCGCCGCCCCATTCGCTACCACCACTTCCTCCATTTCCGCCAGTTCCACCATTTCCACCTCCGGATGTTCCAGTGAAATTATTACCTATATTGGTATAATTTGCATCAGAATTAGGAGTGTTTACCGTTGGTGCATTGCAATAACCACCACCGCCGCCGCCTACAATAATTGCACTATTGGTTAATGTAGATACATAGCTTCCTCCACCACCTCCGGTTGAAGTTGAACCGGTTACGCCTCTTTGACCTACTAATATTTTTAATACGGTTCCAGCGGTTAAAAATATTTCACCTTGAACAATTCTTCCACGAAAGCCATAACTGCCTATGGAACCTCCTGCTGAAGAACCGGCTGCGGTAATACGATAAGGTCCAGACAAGGGAACAGTAAATTGCTGAATACCCTGACCGGAAATTGTTACACTTCCATTTAAGTTTGATGTCGCATAAAAGGTGTTAACTTGAGCCTGTGTTGGTCCAACACTTCCGGTTACACCACAGGTCGCAAATGAATACGTAACCTGTTGAGAATAACTTAGATTAGGCATCATTATAAAACCTAATGCTGCTGAGAACAAGAGATTTTTTACCAATCTCTTTACATTGTACCTGTGTTTCATGTTGATGTTTTTTTGTTTGTTTTTTTGTTTGTTTTTTATTTTTATTTAGTTACTCAATTATAATAGTTTGGGTTTGCAATTCGTTTTTAATAAAATACAAACCTTTAGAATTTAAAAATACCGTTCGTTTTAATCCAATATTAGAATTTAATACCAAAGTATGAACCACCTGACCAAGTGCATTGGTTATAACAAC
>CAWUNH010000381.1:0-1664 GCA_963923435.1 uncultured bacterium | reverse complement strand
AACCAAATCGTTGCGCAAAAAACGAACTTTATCTGCCTTTAAATACAAGTAAGCAAGCTTCCTTGCAGGTTAGTATTGCGCGTGTTAAACCCACCCGGCAGATTAGGTATTTTACAACCCAATAAACCCAACAAGCCAAGAATGCGTACATTTGCCGGCTTAAATTATGTCAGAAATTCGAAACATTGCCATTATTGCGCACGTTGACCACGGTAAAACCACCTTGGTAGATAAAATGCTACACGCCTGTAAATTATTTCGCGAACACCAACAAACCGGCGAACTCATTTTGGACAACAACGATTTGGAGCGCGAAAGGGGCATTACCATTTTAGCAAAAAACGTAGCCGTTACCTACAAAGGCATTAAAATAAACATTATTGACACGCCCGGACACGCAGATTTTGGGGGTGAGGTAGAACGGGTTATGAACATGGCCGACGGTGTACTTTTACTGGTTGATGCCTTTGAGGGACCCATGCCCCAAACCCGTTTTGTAACGCAAAAAGCAATTAATGCGGGCAAAAAAGCCATTGTGGTAATTAATAAGGTTGACAAACCCAACTGCCGCCCCGATGAGGTGCACGACGCTGTTTTTGATTTGTTTTACAACCTGGGTGCCAGCGAAAACCAGCTGGATTTTAAAACCGTTTACGGCAGCAGCAAACAGGGATGGATGGGTCCCGACTGGAATCAGCCCACCGCAGACATTACCTATTTACTGGACACCATCGTATCTGAAATTCCGCCGGCACCGGCTCACGAGGGCACCTTGCAATTGCAAATTACCTCGCTGGATTACTCCAGCTACATTGGCCGTATTGCGGTTGGACGTGTTTTTAGAGGTCATATAAAAGAAAACATGCCGGTGAGCGTAGTAAAACGCAATGGCAGCATTGTTAAATCGCGGGTAAAAGAAGTGTTTGTTTTTGACGGCTTGGGTAAGGTAAAAGCCGACAGCGTTGCTGCCGGAGACTTGTGTGCCTTTACGGGCATTGAGGGTTTTGAAATCGGCGATACCGTAACCGATTTTGAACAGCCGGAGGGACTCCCGGTAATTCATATTGACGAGCCCACCATGAGCATGTTGTTTACCATTAACAATTCGCCGTTTTTTGGCAAAGATGGAAAGTTTGTTACCTCACGTCATTTAAGAGACCGCTTAATGAAGGAACTGGAAAAAAATCTGGCTCTTAAAGTGGTTGAAACCGAATCGCCGGATTCTTATTTAGTATACGGTCGCGGTATTTTACATTTATCGGTTTTAATAGAAACCATGCGCCGCGAGGGATACGAATTGCAGGTAGGACAGCCACAGGTAATTATTAAAGAAATAGATGGTAAAACCTGCGAGCCGGTAGAAGTTTTAACCGTAGATGTTCCAGAAACCCTCTCCAGTAAAGTTATTGATTTGGTAACCCAACGCAAAGGCGATATGCTGCTCATGCAACCCAAGGGCGATTTGGTACATATGGAATTTGAAATCCCCAGCCGCGGTATAATCGGGCTTCGCAATCAGGTTTTAACGGCCACGGCCGGAGAAGCCGTAATGGCCCACCGCTTTAAAGCATTTGAACCCTGGAAAGGAACCATTCCCGGTCGCATTGCCGGGGTATTAATCAGTAAAGAAAAAGGCACGGCGGTGGCCTACAGCATCGACAAAC
>CAWUNH010000380.1:0-1665 GCA_963923435.1 uncultured bacterium | reverse complement strand
CCACATAAATAAAATCATAGGCTTGTGAACCATCGCCATTAATGACCGGTGCTTCATTCGCATCAATTTTATTCAACATGATGGGCACCACTCCTGTATAAGCAGCGGTTTGGTCTTGGTGAGGGCCATAAACATTCATATACCGCAGTCCAATTACTTTTAAACCATACCTGTCATTAAAAGCAGTGGCCATGGCTTCTCCTGCAATTTTGGTGGCACCATAAAAATTTTTATTGTTAAACGGATGACTTTCAGTCATAGGCAGTTCTACTGCATCTCCATAAACCGAAGCCGAGGAGGACCAAATCAATTTTTTAATATTGTTCTTAACGCAGGCCTCAAACACATTGAATGTACCCGCAATGTTAACATCAAAGGCAGTTCGTGGAAAATCCTTGCAGTGGAGCAGCCACATGGCAGCGAGGCAAATGACATAATCCATACCCTCCATGGCCTTATTGAGAATGTCAGATTCTCGAATGTCGCCACCAATGGGGTAAATTTTACATCTTGGATCCTTAAGTGAATCGGATAAATACTCACGTTTACCTCTTGCAAAATTATCGTATACAATAACTTCCGCTATATCTTCTTTTAAGAGTTCGGACACTACAAAACTTCCAATAAACCCTGCACCGCCGATGACTAAAATTTTAGAGTTTTTAATTTCCATATTTTTACTGTATTATGTTCCAAGTTGTATTTGGCTTAATGTATCCATGAACCGTGGTCCAGGGATATTCTGCATTTTTTGATTTAGACTCCTTGTAAACCGTAAAAGGACAACAGCTTTCTATAAAATCGATATCACTGCCTGAATTAAAAAAATTTGCAGAAAGGCCAAAAGAATAATTTCCCGGCATTAGTTGTTCGTTAAATTTGACTGAAAATTTAAGTTTGCCCTTATTTAAATCACATGGTAAGAATTGATTTTCATTGCTAGACATTAATATTCTATCTCCAAATTGATTTACAACAAATACGATCAAGGAAATGTTTTTTAAATCCGTATAAAGAGTTGCATGCACTTCTATTGAAAACAATTCTGTGAAATCAAGTGTTGCGGTTGGTTGCGAGAGACTGTTGTAAAGACAAATGGATTCATATTTTAATTCACCAGTTCCGCTTGTATGCTGATCGTTTGTTATGTTAACAAGTCCGTTATGTGGTACTAATTGAGTGTTCAGGTATTCTCCAATAATTGCATCGGTGTTTCCTTTACTCAGAAGCATTCCTTTAGATAGAAAAATGCAACTATCACAAAGCATTCTTATAGAAGGCATGTTGTGACTTACAAAAAGAACCGTTCTGCCCTCCCCGCTCACATCCTTCATCTTACCCATGCACTTCTTTTGAAACTCCGCATCACCCACAGCCAGTACTTCATCCACGATTAATATCTCCGGTTCGAGATGGGCCGCTACGGCAAATCCCAATCGTACCATCATGCCCGAAGAATAACGTTTTACGGGCGTGTCTAAATATTTTGCAACTCCACTAAATTCTACAATTTCCTCTAACTTAGACTTAATTTCCATTTTATTCATTCCCAAAATTGCTCCGTTCAAAAAAATATTTTCTCTTCCGGTAAGGTCCGGATGAAAACCGGTTCCAACCTCCAATAAGGAGGCAATTCGGCCTTTTATTTTTACCTGACCGGTTGTT
>CAWUNH010000379.1:0-1672 GCA_963923435.1 uncultured bacterium | reverse complement strand
GAGTGATCCAAAATAAATACCGCTTTGTTTTAATAAAAGTTTTGGCGTCTTTACTTGCTGTAAAATATACTTGAGATTTATTCCAAGCCCAGGTTTTTGTGTTTAAAAAATAAACACAAGAATCAAAGCCATCTTCAGTCAAATTATTACCCGGAGAAAAATTACCTAAAGAATAAATTAATGAATCTCGTATAACACCAACGCCTGTAATACATTTTGGCGTATCAAACCCAGTTGTTTTAATTAGCATCCATTCGCCAACACCGGCATTAAACTTTAATACGTAATTGTTGCAAGTAAATCCGCCATAGCCACCCAAGGCATACAATTCATTTTGGTGTGAAAATAACAATCTCCCAAAATTAAATCCATGAAACACACTTTTATCCAGCCTTATACAGGTATCGCCGGTAAGTTTAAAAACGTAAAAATAACCGTTCGGATTAAACAGGGTATCCTTACCGCATATTTCTACACAATTGGCATATTCCTGTAAATTTATTTTACTGCTTTCGTACTCTCCAAAATGCTCTTGAATGGTTTTTCGAATTACCGCTTCTTGTTTAAGGCTTAGGCTTTGACTTTTTACTTTAGAAAAATAAAAAACAAGCAAAACAATGGTTAGTATAGGTTTCATAACTACAGAAACCTGTTTGAAACCAAAAGGCAGGCGCAATGTTAACATAGCTTACATTAAATAAATAAAAGGAATATCCCAATCTGGGATTAAAAAAACAATAAGTTACTTTTTTTACAACTTGGCTTTTATTTCAACCATTTCGTAACCCTCAATAATATCTCCAACTTCTACATCGTTGTATCCGTCAATATTTAAGCCGCACTCGTAACCGGTGGCAACTTCTTTAACATCGTCTTTAAAGCGTTTTAACGAACCCAACGCGCCGGTGTGTTGAACAATGCCGTTGCGGATAATCCGCACTTTGGTGTTGCGGTTAACTTTTCCGTCCAAAACATAACATCCGGCCACCGATCCCACTTTGGTAATTTTAAATACTTCGCGAACCTCAATGTTGCATACAATTTTTTCCTGAAACTCAGGTGCCAGCATGCCTTCCATGGCGGCTTTTACCTCCTCAATGGCATTGTAAATAATGGAGTACAGCCGAATGTCAATTTCTTCCGTTTCGGCAAGTTTTCGGGCAGTGGTTGTAGGCCGCACCTGAAACCCAACAATAATGGCATTGGAGGCAGAGGCCAGCAACACATCGCTTTCGCTGATGGCACCCACCGATTTGTGGATAATATTTACGGCAATTTTTTCGGTAGACAGCTTAAGCAAAGAATCGGCCAATGCTTCAATCGATCCGTCAACATCGCCTTTAATAATAATATTAAGCTCTTTAAAATCTCCTATGGCCAAACGGCGTCCAATTTCGTCGAGGGTAATGTGCTTGTGGGTTCGTATGCCTTGTTCGCGCTGCAATTGAAGACGCTTGTTGGCAATTTCGCGGGCCTCGCGCTCGTCTTCCATTACATTAAATTTATCGCCGGCCTGAGGAGCTCCACTGAGCCCTAAAACTTTTACCGGATGTGAGGGTCCCGCTTCGTCTACCTTGCTGCCGCGCTCGTTAAACATGGCGCGTACACGTCCGCTGAATGGGCCAGCCAGCATGACATCTCCTATTTTAAGTGTACCGGTTTGAACCATAAT
>CAWUNH010000378.1:0-1673 GCA_963923435.1 uncultured bacterium | reverse complement strand
TGGGCTCGGAGATGTGTATAAGAGACAGATTACGTACAATACAAAAAATAAGTAAATAAAAGGCAAAATACTCAGAATGCCTATACTTAGTAACGGTAATGTTCCGGTTTAAAGGGGCCCTGGGTTTTTACGCCAATATATTCGGCCTGATCCTGGGTGAGGGTATCTGTTTCGGCCCCTATTTTTTGCAAGTGCAGGCGTGCAACTTTTTCATCTAAAACTTTGGGCAGCGTATAAACCTTTTTTTCGTACTGTGCATGTCGGGTCCAAAGTTCAATTTGCGCAAGGGTTTGATTGGTAAATGAATTGCTCATTACAAAACTGGGATGCCCCGTAGCACAACCTAAGTTTACCAAACGGCCCTCGGCTAAAACAATAATGTCGTTTCCGCGAATGCTGTACTTGTCGACCTGCGGTTTAATAACATCTTTGGTAGAACCGTAATGCTTGTTTAGCCAGGCCATGTCAATTTCGGTATCAAAATGTCCGATATTGCAAACGATGGTGCCGTGTTTCATGGTTTCAAAATGGCGGCCCACCACAATGTCTTTGTTACCTGTAGCGGTAACCACAATATCGGCCAAGGGTATGGCCCGATCCATTTTCATTACCTGGTATCCGTCCATTGCGGCCTGCAGTGCGCAAATGGGGTCAATTTCGGTAACAATAACTCGTACTCCCTGAGAGGACAAAGATTGAGCAGACCCTTTACCTACATCGCCATAGCCGGCAACCACAGCCACTTTGCCTGCCATCATTACATCGGTGGCACGTCGAATGGCATCTACCAAAGATTCGCGGCAACCGTATTTATTGTCAAATTTTGATTTCGTTACCGAATCGTTCACATTAATGGCCGGCAACAACAAGGTGCCTTTGGCCATGCGTTCGTAAAGTCGATGCACACCCGTTGTGGTTTCTTCGGATAAACCACGAATTCCCGCAGCCAATTCAGGAAAACGGTCAAATACCATATTGGTTAAATCGCCGCCGTCGTCTAAAATCATGTTAAGGGGCTCACGGTTTTTTCCAAACCAAAGGGTTTGTTCTATACACCAGTCGAACTCCTCTGCGCTCATGCCTTTCCAGGCATATACCTGAATCCCTGCAGCAGCAATGGCTGCGGCGGCATGATCTTGAGTTGAAAAGATGTTGCAAGAACTCCAGGTAACTTCGGCCCCCAGTTCGGTTAAAGTTTCTATAAGTACCGCCGTTTGAATGGTCATGTGCAGGCAGCCGGCAATGCGGGCTCCTTTAAGAGGTTTACTGGCGCCGTATTCGTTTCGTAAGGCCATTAAACCCGGCATTTCATGCTCGGCCAGACGAATTTCCTTGCGACCCCATTCGGCAAGGGACATGTCTTTTACTTTGTAGGGTAAAAATTTGGTTGGGCTAATGGTTGACATTGTATTTTTTTTAAGCGAGCAAAGATAAACCTTAAGTTTGTATTTCTCAACACCTATGTACCAGGTTCTTTCCCTATCAAGTAATATTATGGTTGGGATTTTACACCTAAACGCCTTTTCGAATCACTATAAGGCCCTAAACAGGCAAAAATTGCTCGAGGAGGGAAAAACTTTTATTTTACGCGAGCAGGCTATACTGCCAGAGGCCTTGCACTACAATGCCGAGGGGAAGCCATTTTTACTAAATTCAAAGGTGGGCCTATCTAT
>CAWUNH010000377.1:0-1676 GCA_963923435.1 uncultured bacterium | reverse complement strand
TGAGATTGCACCTGCAACAGGGTGTCGCTGCTGTGGTTGCTCCAGTTTAAATCAACATGAAGTGGCGCAAATTGAGAAATACGGGCGTTGAGCCAGTTCCATTTTTTTAACGCTTCATTACCAAAAGATTGATAACAGGAGTCCAGCAGTCTTAATCGAAACCAAAGCGAAGGATCTGGTTTTAAATGGGAACTATTTACAACCTGGTACGAATGATTCGGTGTTGCTACTTGATACAAGGTTTGCCAGGTTGTTAAATTTTTACTGTAAGAAAGCTCTACCCAGCGTATGCTGGGATGAAGGGGATGGGAAAATGCAATGCAAACCCCATCGTTTTCAAGAGGTTCTATTCGGTTAAAATGCAGTGAAAAATCGGGTAAAGTTACCGCTGTAAAAGTTGAAATGTTGGAACTGGAACTGCTGTTTTTTGCAGATGTAAAAGCACGGATAAAAAATTTTGCATTCTGATGCGTGTCAAATCCGTCAATACGGTATTGGGTCAGAGTGGTTTGGGCTATGGCATACCAGGGAGATTCGTTAACGGATTGATATAGGGTATAACTAACCCGATCCGGAATTACAGGACTTGTGTAAGGCGTCCATTCTAAAAGCAATTGTTGTTGACAAGCTAAAAGTTGGGTTTTTAAAAACACCGTTTTGGAATTGTAAGAAATGGTGCTGGTTCGACCGCAGCTGTCTTGAGCTCCCACATACAATGCCACCGACTGACTGTCGGCCTTTGCGTTGGACCATTCAAAGGTTTGGTTGAAACGGCCCGGTATTAACTGCAGTGGACTGTTTATACCGTTGTTATTTTTATACTGTATTCGGTAACCGCTGATATCGGCATCTTTTGGAATAGACCAGGTTAACAGGGTGTGTCCGTTGGGCATTACGGTAATCGAATCCCATTTGGGTTCATCCGGATCTTTGGTGTCCCGGGCCTCAATTTGAAAGCGGTTGGATTGCGAGGTGCATCCCAGGCTGTCTTGAATTCGTATCCGATACCCTAAACTGTCTTTACAAATGCTCAGTGTATCTTTAAAATTTGGTTCAGGGGTTTTGCCTATAAGTTTAAAAATTCCTTTTGGAAACTCCCGTTCTACACTGAAGGTATGTATCGCTCCCGGCCAATAATTGAGAGAGAGACGGTTAAAACTGAGTTGCAAATAGGGCAGGGCAGTGGCATAAACAGCAGTTGTATAAATAGATTGAAGGGTATCGGAATGCAATATCTGAGGGGTAATGGAATTTCCAGTAACCCCTTTAATAAAATAAAAATAAGATTGCATTTGGGCATTACATCCGGTATCGGTATAATTTGTTGTTGAAATTTGTGTTTGGGTATGCACAAGGGCATAAGGGCCGGTTTTTTTATTGCTCTGATAAAGCTCGTAACGGATAAATCCAGAGGGATTTCCGTTGTAAGATTTCCACGTAATACGGCAGTTACCGTTTGCAAATACGTATATGCATCGGATGTCGGGCTTCCATTGCGCCCAGCCCAGTTGAAAAACAAATAATAAACCGGCAATCCATCCAAACTTCATTGAACTAAAAATAATCAATAATTGCCTTCGAACCGTCTGCACGATTTTGAAGGTTTAAAAAAGGTTGGATCAGGGAATATCTGTCTCTTATACACATCTCCGAGCCCACGAGACGTAGAGGAATCT
>CAWUNH010000376.1:0-1681 GCA_963923435.1 uncultured bacterium | reverse complement strand
GAAATCTTGTATTTTAATAATTCGCCCTTTGAACTAACGGTCCTTTACTTTCATTTATACAACAATGCATATACCCCTGGCTCCTATTTGACGCAATTGCAATCCAACCAGTCCCAAACCCTTCGTTTTGGCAAATACCGAAAAAAAGGTCTTGGAACGGAAGTTACAAGTGTAAGCCAACTCAATCAGCCCTTAAAAACCGAGTTGGATAATACTATTTTAAAAGTTTATTTAAAGCAGCCTTTAAAACCGGGCGCATCTGTAAATCTCTCGCTTAGCTTTAATACCTATTTTGACCGCGAAGTCGTTCAAAACCGAATGAAAATGTTTCAAAACGGCCCCAACAAGCACTATGATATTGTACACTGGTATCCTCGCCTTGCGGTATTTGATGCGCAACGATTGTGGAATACCGATCAGCACCTTAATCATGAATTTTACGGAGATTTTGGCTCCTTTCACATAAAATTATGGTTGCCAAACCATTTTATTTGCGAGGGCACCGGCGACTTAATAAATGCCAACCAAGCCCTGCCGGATAGCCTTAGAAGACGCATTGATTTAAAACAATTTGCAAACCGCAATCCGAGTGATCCTGTATCACAACCCATTAAGCCCAATGGACAGCAAAAACTATGGGAATTTTCTGCCATTAATGTGCACGATGTGGCATTTTCTGCCGATCCCAGCTACCGGATGGACGAGATAAAATTTAAAAATACCCGTTGCGTTGTGCTGGTTCAAGAAAAAAATGCTCCGGGTTGGCAAAATTCAGTCGGTTTTTTATACCGTTTAATCGAATCACTAGATCAAAACCTGGGACCTTACCCCTATTCTAAACTTATTGTAGCCGATGCGCAGGACGGAATGGAATACCCTATGTTAAGTTTATGCGGCGGTTTGGATCCTGAAAACCGAAGTTTAATTATTCACGAGTGCATACACAATTGGTTTCAGGGCATGATCGGTACAAATGAAACCTATCGGGCATGGATGGATGAAGGATTCACGCAGTTTTTTACCTCCGAAATTATGGAAGAACTGGAGGGGCGTTACCTGTATCCCAACACATCTAAAAATTCCTGGATTCAAAGTTTGTCCGATCCGGAGCGCGTTGTGGACCATTTTCTTTACACCCCTTATTACACCCAAGCGATAAAGCGAGAAGAACCTCTTGTTTTAAATACACATTCCGATGATTTTAATTCAACGACTTCTCCTGAAGTTGCTTATTCGCAAACCTATTTTAAAACGGGTGTAATGTTAAAAAATTTAGAGTACGTGTTAGGTCGGCCCATGTTGCGGCAAGTCCTTAGGGAGTACATCAAACGCTGGAGTTTTTGCCATCCTTACCCGGAAGATTTTAAAAGTTGTGTCATGCATGCCAGTGGCCAGGATTTAAATTGGTTTTTTGACGCATGGCTGGATTCCCCAAAATTTATAGATTATTCGATTCATTCTGTTAAAAAGTTAAAAAAGGATTCCACTCAAATCATTATTAAACGAAAGGGTCCCATGCAAATGCCCATCGACCTAGCCATTATTGATGCAGAAGATTCGGTTAACTTTTATTACATTCCCATTACCTGGAATCAAAAATCTACCGATGCCCATACCGCTCAACGTTGGATTGGATGGGGAACCCAATTAATGCCGCACTACACCCTCACGGTTAAAAGCG
>CAWUNH010000375.1:0-1702 GCA_963923435.1 uncultured bacterium | reverse complement strand
ATTGGTTACCTTCAATTATATGAAACAAAATTTTAAATTTTCTTGGGCAATTGCAGCAGTATTTATTGCCTTTTCCTATTTTGGGTATTCGCAATCTTGCTTGGCAAGTTTTACATTTAACTACGGGGCCAACGGCCTGGTTACTTTTAGCAGCACATCGGTTTTAACCAATACGGCAACCACAGTTTATTACTGGACTTGGGGCAATGGGGCTCCTACCTTTACCGGTACGGGTAACGCAGGCAAATTTCCCAGCTATACCTATACGGCCAACGGAACCTACACGGTTAATTTATTTATATTAAGCTCGGCCCCCACATGCTCATCCGGTGCCACAGCTGTTATAACCATTACCAATGTTAACGCAAATGCCTGTAATTTAAATGCAAACTTTAACAGTACGCAAAGTGCCAATGGTCAGGTTCAGTTAAACAATACCTCCACAGGAACCGTAGCGGCAACTACTTACACCTGGAGTTTTGGAGACAACACGCCCAACAGCAATGCCGTGTCGCCACCCCATACCTATTCTGCCAATGGATCTTACGTGGTAACCTTGTTTGCAAGTAACAATGTTACTCCGGCCTGTACCTCAAGTTTTCAAACCCAAGTAAATGTAAACACGTATTGTAATTTAGTAGCAGCATTTACCAAAACCAATAATGCCAACGGCTTGGTAAATTTTCAAAGCACCTCTACCGGTACTCTTAACGGTTATCTCTATCATTGGACATTTGGAGACGGAGCTCAAACCAATAGCGGAACCAATCCTACAAGTTCTCATGTGTATGCCAACGGAACCTATACGGCCACTTTATTGGTAATGAACAACAGCGTAATGCCAACCTGTTCGGACACCGCTTTTCAAGTGGTTACCGTAAGCAACAATACCTGCGGCCTTGCCAACCCAACCATTGTAACCAGTCCCAACAACGGAATTATTAATTTTTCAGCTGCGGGTCAGGGCATCAATGCCAACACCTCATATACCTGGAATTTTGGAAACGGTTTTGGTTCGTTTTTAGCTTCCCCAACAGCCACTTATCCAAGCTCCGGACTATTTGGAGTTAATCTAATTTTATCAAACGGTCCCGGATGTTCGGTGTCAAAATTTCAAACCCTTACAGTTACCGGCATCCCCTGTGTTGCCAATGCTAATTTTACTGTAGTGCCTACCGGAACTGCCCAGGTTTGGACCGCCATTCCTTCTTTTCCTTGGAATGTTTCTGGAGTTCAATGGAATTGGGGTGATGGATCCAGTACCTATAGCTTGTATGCCACGCATCAGTACTCGGCATCGGGTTTATATCCCATTTGCTTAACTGTTACAGCCAATTGCGGAGCTACTGCCTCTGCCTGTGCCAGCTATTCCATCTTTAAAAGTGCGGGGTTTGTATATATTAATGTAAGCCCTCCAGCCATAAAATACAACAGCATAATATCAGGTATTTCAGAGCCTTCCGAAACATTAATTGCGCATATTTATCCTCAGCCAAACAGCGGTATTTTTGAGCTGGTTCACTCTGCAGGCAGCGAAACTCCGGCCAATGTATACCTCTATGATTTATACGGCAAATGCATAAAACAACTCTTTTGGCCCAATACCCTTCAGCCGCTTCCTGTAAACTGGAGCGATTTACATTCAGGAATGTACCTGATTAAAATTTCGGGCAGTCAAGGCGAAATTTTGCAAAAATTACTA
>CAWUNH010000374.1:0-1709 GCA_963923435.1 uncultured bacterium | reverse complement strand
GTGGTCATGGATTGAACGTATGCATCCAACATTTGTTTGCGTTCCAGTTCCAATTCAATTGGATCAAATTTTGGATGTTTTAAATAATCTTCCAATATGCCTAAGGCTTCATTTAAATAAGGGGTTTCTGCTTGAATCTGAAGGGTAATTTCATCGTCGTTAGACCATGACCGAATGCTTGCCCCTATTCGTTCCAAACGGGACTCCAATTCTTTGGCATTGGCATGTTCTGTACTTTGGGTTAACATTCTTGCACACAATTGAGCAAGCCCTGCCTTTGAAGCAGACTCATAACGATGCCCTACCGCAAAATGCAGCGCAATGGTGGTTTTTGGAATTTCTTGATCTAAGGTGTAAATGCAGGGTATACGATTCCAGAGCAATGTTTGCGTAACGGCAGGAACAGAAACCGGTTTAATTAAAGATACCGGAGGCATTAGAGAACGATTAAACCCGTCTTTTGGTTCGGAGTATGTTAATTTTTTGTACTCTTCACGTTCGGGTTCTATAATACGCGGGGTAAGGGTCCAGGTATCGGTCGAAGCTATGGATTCGGGTTTTGATTTGGGTACGCAGCTTAAAATAACGGCCGGTTGGTTAAAAATATACCGCTCAAAAACACGCCGAATATCTTCTTTGGTAATATCGTTTACATGCTGGTATTCTTGATTTAAAAAATAAGCATCCCCAGCCAATGTATGATAGGAGGCCAGCAAAGACCCTTTACCTTGTACGGTATTAAGCTGATTCCATAAATTACTTCGGTACTGGGCTTTAAAGCGTTTAACATCGTCGTCCGAAGGACCTCTCTTTGCCCATTCCATTAATGTATTCTTTAGTTGGGTTTCAATTTCCTTTAAGTTGCTTCCGGCATTTGCCCGAATTCGTATTTCAAACTGACCGGCTAATTCTCGGGAATATTGAAAGGCATTTGCACTGACAGCTTTTTTACATTCAATAAAATCTTTGTAAAAAGGAGAAGATTGCGATCCGGCTAAAATTTGAGCCAGGGCATCAAGCGCCGCATCATCGTTTGAATAGGCAGGGGCGCTTGGAAATGCAAACACCAACATGGGAAATTTCACATTATCCGTATACGAGATGTAACGGTTTTGATTTAAAACAACAGGATTTTTTAACATGGGAGAAACTTCCGGTCCAGCAGGAATACTACCAAAATACATTTGAATCCATTTTAGACAGGAATCGGTATTAAAATCTCCAGAAAGGGTTAAAACCGCATTTTTTGCCCCGTACCATCGTAAGTAAAAGCGTTTTAAATCGTTCACATCTACTCGGTTTAAATCCTCTATATAACCTATGGTTGTCCAACTGTAGGGGTGACCTTGAGGATACAGGGCTTCTCCTATTTTTTCACTAACTAAACCATAGGGGGCATTATCGTAACGCTGACCTCGTTCGTTTTTAACGGTTGCCCGCTGAACCTCAAATTTTAATTGCGTTACAGAATCCAACAAAAACCCCATCCGATCGGCTTCAAGCCATAACATTTTTTCAAGTTGATTACTGGGAACGGTTTCAAAATAATTGGTTCGGTCCGAATTTGTGGTTCCGTTTAGGGTTCCACCGGCTTCGGTTATTATTTTAAAATGTTGTTCATCGGCCACGTTTTTAGAGCCCTGAAACATCATGTGTTCAAAAAAGTGAGCAAAACCGCTTCGTCCGGATTGTTCCCGAGCACTGCCTAC
>CAWUNH010000373.1:0-1711 GCA_963923435.1 uncultured bacterium | reverse complement strand
AAGCGTACCCAGGCCCAATAAAACCATAAAAGAAAGTAATTGCTTTTTCATGTGATAATCAGTTTGGTGTAAAGCTATTGATTTTATTGATTATTTCAAAATTAACCGCATGATTAAAATTAATACCTTTGCATGCTTTGATTTCGACCGATATAGCCATTATAGGTGCAGGTCCAGTAGGACTTTTTGCGGTATTTGAAGCCGGGTTGCTTAAAATGCGCTGTCACCTGATTGATTTTTTACCCCAGGTTGGCGGTCAATTGTCCGAAATTTACCCTAAAAAACCCATTTACGATATTCCCGGCTATCCCTCGGTATTGGCTGGTGAGTTAGTTGAACAATTAATGAAACAGGCCGCACCCTTTCAGCCTACCTTTACTCTGGGCGAACGCATTGACCGACTTGAAAAGAGGGACGAACGCGATTTTGTTCTTACCACCCATTTGGGAACCCAAATACACTGTAAAGCAGTGGTTATTGCCGGCGGTTTGGGTTGTTTTGAACCCCGTAAACCCGAAGTAGAAAACCTGAGTCGTTTTGAAAACGGTAAGGGAGTTTACTATATGGTATTAGACCCCGAAACCTTTCGAAACAAAAATGTAATTATTGCCGGCGGGGGCGACTCTGCTCTCGATTGGACCCTATTTTTAGCCGAATTGTGTCAGGAACTTGTGCTGGTTCATCGCAGCGAAAGCTTCCGTGGTGCGCCCGATTCGGTACAAAAAGTAATGCGCCTGGCTGAATCGGGTCGAATTAAATTGCACCTCAATGCAGCCATAGATCGCGTTGAGGGCGATGCTGTTTTGCAACAGGTTGTTGTAAAATCGATAAAAGACGGTTTTCAGCCCATTACCTATCGTTGCGATGCCCTCATTCCGCTTTTTGGCTTAAGTCCAAAATTAGGACCCATTGAAGGATGGAACTTGAACTTAGACAAAAACGCCATTGCAGTAAACACCGAAGACTACAGCACCAACATTCCCGGTATTTACGCCATTGGTGATATTAACACCTATCCCAACAAGTTAAAGCTTATTTTATGCGGTTTTCACGAAGCGGCTTTAATGAGTCACAGCGCCTATAAATACATCCATCCCGGGATAAAATACACCATGAAATATACCACCGTACAGGGGGTTAATTCGTTTTAAAAACCAAATTCCTTTAAAATTTTACCGGCATTTTTTTGCCAATTTTTTTCGGTCGTTGTTTTTGCCCAACCGCGCTTAGCCCAGTAGCTTGCCAAATATTCTTGTTCCCATTGACCGGGTGTTGGTACTAACAAGCATGTTGGTTTGTTTAGTCGGTCTAAATCCATTAAGGTGCTGTACCCCGAGCGTGCTATAATTAATTTAGATTGCGACAGGCATTCCGCAATAAGTTTAGAATCCGGTAAAACAAGGATTTGAATGTTGCTGGGAACATTCCGGGTAGGTACAGGTAATTGGGTGGGGCTGAGAAGTACGGTGTGTAATGTTTTTTCAGTTGTTAAACCTTGAATTAAACTAAGGGCCCAATCGCTTCTTTTAGGTTCTGGACCGGAAAGTAAAACCGCAACATCCCACAAAATGGTTTTGGATAAACCCCTTGCTTTTAGTTGCGATAATGGTCCCACAAAACACATTTTGGGATGAAAGGCGGGTGCATGAGATAAGGCTCCGCCAAGTGCCTTTTGTGAATCTGCATAATCGGGTACCCAAAGGTATTGGAA
>CAWUNH010000372.1:0-1719 GCA_963923435.1 uncultured bacterium | reverse complement strand
ATGGGTTTGTTAATTACCCTTCAGCTTTGGGTGGCACTCAGCCATTCGGGTTATGAAAAGGTTGAAAAGGCTTTAAAATACTTTTTTTTAATAAACACCCTATTTAGCGCACTTCAATTGCTGCTTGTAATGATTGATTCAAAATCCATTAATCCCTTTACCTATATTGGATTAAATTACAAATATGCAGCATCCACCGGCGATTATATAAAGGGGGTCATGTTTGATTTAAGTACTACCAACATGATTGTTAATTGTTTTGCGGTGTTTTATTTTTTGTATAAAAAAAACTACCTCACGGCATTGCTTTGTTTTGCAGTGGCTACCTACACAACAAGTAATATTGGAAACGTCATTCTTATATTGTTTTTAATTTGGGTTTTATTATTTAATTCCAATCGGTTTCAAAAAGCTATGGCCGTTTGTTTTATTTCTATTTTAATTTTATTTATTACCCAAATTTCTCCCACCAATTTACATTACTTAAACGTGAAAATTTCGCGGATGTTGCATCTTAAAAAACCGCTATTAACAACTAACTGGCACGACGATTCAGAAAAAGAAAAAATAGCAGACGCATACATTAAACAAAAATTTAATACAACAGCCATTGATACCAGTAACCGAAAAAAAATTCAAAATACGCTCGAAGTTTTAAAACAGGAAAAAATAATTTCTGAAAAAAAACAGGACAGCGTTTTAAAAATAATTGAAAAAAAGTCCGGCAATACGTTTTACAAAATTTATCTAAAATTATACGGAGATACCTCCGGGATGATCTTTAGCAATTATTACACACAAAGTCCAGGAAAAATACTTGCGTTCAAAGAAACCCTCGGATTTATCAAAAGCAATGCCTCAACTTTTTTTTGGGGCGCAGGACCGGGTAATTTTTCTTCAAAACTCGCACACAAAGCAAGCGGTTTAAAAATATCCGGATCCTACCCTTCTGCATTCTATTATATAGCCCCGGAATTTAAAAACCGACATCTAAAAATTACACTCACTTGTTTTGTTAAACCCCCTGAAGAACATTCGTTACTGGATATGCCAAACTCGGTATTTAATCAATTGCTGGGTGAATACGGTGTAATTGGCCTGGGAATTTTTGTGGTATTTTATTTGTTGTACACGCTTAAATACTGGTTTAAACTTAGCTATGGAAAAATATTAATTCCCATGTGCCTAATGTTTTTAATGACCGATTACTGGTTTGAGGCCTTTTCCATTACCGTTGTATTTGAACTGTTAATGAGCATAGAAGTGCATCGAATAAAAACACAAGGCGCATGAGGTCCCCGCAAACTCCCCTGGTGACTGTTTTAATGCCCGTTTACAATGCACAATCCTATTTAAAAGAGGCCATAGACAGCATTTTAAATCAAAGCCATACAGATTTTGAGTTTTTAATCGTAGATGATGGCTCCACCGATGAAAGTGTTAACATTATCAACTCCTATTCCGACTCCCGAATACGGCTCATTCAGCAATCTAACGCTGGGGTGTCCGGAGCCTTAAATACCGGTTTATCTTTAGCAAAAGGAAAATACATTGTACGGTTTGATGCCGACGATGTTTCTTTGGCAAATCGTATCGAAGTACAGTTGGCCTTTATGGAGCAACATCCCGATTACGTGTTGGTGGGTTGTGATGTTGAGTACCTGACCGAATTTGGTGAATTTATCTTTCAGTATCAAAATACAGGACACCGTGATGAGG
>CAWUNH010000371.1:0-1724 GCA_963923435.1 uncultured bacterium | reverse complement strand
CGATTGTTTACGTATGTTACAAAACTTGGAAGATTTGGGTTGGTAATATCGTAAACCATTACACCTCCTATTCGTTCTACTGCAATAAACGCATAATCGTTGTTTCCAATACGGCCAATTGTAACACCCTCCGGCTCAGGACCTTTATCATCCGAACGATCTTTTCTAACAAGTGTGGTATTACTTGAATTAAACATTACAGAATATGAATTATTAGAGGTTATTTGTTCAAAATCGTCTTTACTATCATATACCAATTGACCCGTTTGTGCATTCCAAATTGAAAATGAACGCCCGCCCCAGGAAAATAAAGTGTCTAAATCACCATCGTTATCTGAATCTCCCAGCTTATTTGTAATGTACAAGCGACCCATTACCGAATTATTTTGCATTTGATCTTTAAATGGAAATCTTACAGGATCTAAGTTTGCAGATGCGATGCGAACTTCTTCCGAAAAACCGTTATAAGCCCTGCTGTCTCCCTCATTTGCTGTAACAATATAATTTATACCTCCTACGGTATATGTTGCTATGGCATCCGGCATATACAGACCTTTAATTGGAAAGTTCGAAATGTTAATTCCTTGGGTAGTATTTGAAACGTCCATTCCATTATTCAAGCTCAGGTGGTTTTTTGATCCCAAGGATTTTATACTTGTAATACTGTAGTTGTTTGAAGTTAAATTTATTTCAACTACTGCATTATTTTCTTGAAGCGTAACCCATGCCCTTGTGTCATCCTTTGAAACAGCAATATATTCTGGTTCAAAGTCTTGAGCAGCACTTGCATTTAATCCAAAAATGCGAATGCCCTGATTCCTTAAAGCGGTTTCCTGACCATTGTAATTTGTAAATGTTACATGGCTTACATTTGCTTGGGTTAAATTTGCAATACCTGGACTTAAATCAACAATACTAACAGAACCGTCCGGATCAAGACTGTACGTTGCGTTTGGTTCACCTTCGTTTGCTGTTAAAACTTTATTGCCCGCCTGGTTAAACGTAATCATATCGGGCATCATGCCAACTTTGAGTTGCTTTAAAAATGTACCAGAAGCATCAAAAAACACAATTCTACCAGAATCTTGAGGATTGATACCCTCTATTGCTGCTGCTACGATTCCGTTTTTAACTGCTACAGAATTAATATTGCCATAGGTGCTAATTGGTACAGAATTTAACAATACAGGACTGGAGGGATTTATAAAGTTAACAATATCTAATTTACCTCCAACACTGTTTGCAATATACAAGCGTTGCGTTGAGGGATCATGAGCAACAATTTCAGCAGAATTATTGGCACTTGTTGAATTACTAAAACTTGAGAGTAATGTTAAGGATAAACTGTTAGAGGGCTGTGGAATCGTCTTATCGTCATCTTTAATATAAAATGCGTGTTGTCGTATTGTACCCAGGTTGGCATTTTGCGGATTGTAAAAACGAAGTATAATATACTCTGCGCTTTCCGCAATTAAATCGTTATTAATATTAAATGTTATAGGAAAGCTTGTATTTATTGGAGTATTTGCAGCAAAAGTTAAGGTTAAAGTGGCTAATGTGTAATCTAAAGATGATGCATTTGAAAATGCAGTTGCATATACATTAATAGAGGAAGAAGCCGTGCTAACAGATGTTACTTTGGCAAATACGGTTGCAATGCTTTGGGACTCAACCACCGTAGTGTCATTACTTGAAAATGAAATTGTTGCAGGAGTAACCGTGCC
>CAWUNH010000370.1:0-1736 GCA_963923435.1 uncultured bacterium | reverse complement strand
TCATATGTTGTTGTGTGAGACATAAAAAAAATAACGTTTTAAATCTTTTTTTTCCAATTCACAACATCAACAAATTTCGGGTCTTGTAGTGTTGTTTTTTGTAGGTTATTGTGTGGCGGCCAATGCATCCTACATGTTGTATTGGACAGACGATCAAAATGTAGTTAATTTACCCTGGACCGATTTTTTTAGTTCGACTGTTACCGTTGAAAACAAATTGGGTAAACTAGGTGCCCTGTGGGCGCATGTGTTACTATATAAAACCTTTGGACTGGCCTCGTTTTTTATTTTATATGCCCTGGCTCGATGGGGATTGAGTCTGTTTTTTCAACGATTTTACAAATCCATTGGCTTTTATTTTAAAATGCTGGCTTTTACCGTTTGGTTTTCTTTGGTATTGTCGTTTATCTTTTTTGAACGAATTGATTTTTTAAACGGTGCTTTAGGAGGCGCATACGGCTATGTCTGGTCTTCGATTTGCACGCGTTACACGGGCGATATTGGATTTCCGGCGGTATTGCTTTTTATTCTGCTTTTGTACTTATTTCAATCCAAGCTAATCCGCTTGCCTCAAAAACCCCTCCCGCCCACTTCCGAACCAATACCAAACCCGCCTTCACAAAATCTACCCACTGAAACTCCAGAAAACGAAGTTGCTATAAACAACGATGCAAGCCTTGAGGCTTCTTTAACCGAAAATAAATTGGTGGAAGAGCATCCCGAACTGCTTGATTTTACCATAATCCGAAAAGAAGAACCCGTTTTAGAACCGGAAATTGCAATTCCTGCTTCAGAACTTCCGTCCGATAAAAAGCCAGAATCCGACAAAAAACCAGAAATTCCATTGTCCAATGAACCGGATTTTATTATTCAAAATCCGCTGCAAGAAACCGAGGTTTTACTTGAAGAAAATAAAGCGGCCGACCTGGTTTCAAAGTATGGAGAATACGATCCCACTTTAGATTTGGGATCTTACACCTTTCCCGATTTTAATTTACTAAACGATTACGGGACCATTTCTAGTAAAGTAAATCAGGACGAACTGGTGGCCAATAAAAATAAAATTAGTACCACCTTAAAAAATTACGGAATTGAAATTGATAAAATTAGTGCCACGGTGGGACCCACCGTTACGCTCTACGAAATTGTTCCTGCTGCAGGGGTACGCATTAGTAAAATTAAAAATCTCGAAGACGATATCGCCTTGAGTTTATCTGCACTGGGCATTCGCATTATTGCACCCATTCCCGGAAAGGGTACCATTGGTATTGAAGTGCCTAATCAAACTCCCGAAATGGTTCCAATGAAAAACATATTGGCTTCGGAAAAATTTAACAATACCCAATTTGAATTGCCCATAGCACTGGGTAAAACCATCAGCAATGAGGTTTTTATTACCGACCTTGCTAAAATGCCTCACCTGCTTATGGCGGGTGCCACCGGTCAAGGAAAATCAGTAGGGTTAAATGCGGTTTTGGTTTCGTTGTTATACAAAAAACATCCGGCTCAGGTTAAATTTGTTTTGATAGATCCTAAAAAAGTAGAACTTACCCTATTTAACAAAATTGAACGTCATTTTTTAGCCAAACTTCCAAATTCAGAAGAAGCCATTATAATTGATACCACAAAGGTTATACACACCCTTAATTCGCTTTGCATCGAAATGGATAACCGTTACGCCTTACTTTCAGATGCACAGGTAAGAGATCTAAAATCCTACAATACAAAATTTATTC
>CAWUNH010000369.1:0-1775 GCA_963923435.1 uncultured bacterium | reverse complement strand
ACACTTCGGTCCAGGAATTAACCATAATAATAATGGCAACCACCAGGCCTATACCCATTAATCCACCGGTAATGCTTAACAAAATGCTTTCCCATAAAAACTGAAGCAAAATAAAAATTTTAGGACTGCCCAGGCTTTTTTGAATGCCAATAAGAGACGTTCGTTCACGAACCGATACAAACATCATGTTGGCTATTCCAAAACCGCCTACTAAAATTGAAAACCCTCCGATAATCCAGCCTGCAGTACCTACCATTCGAAACAAATCGTCAAAACCCTGTTGTAAAATTCGGGTTTCGTTTAATGCAAAATTATCTTCTCCATTGGGTCTTATGCGCCGCTGGGATCTAAGTAAACCCCGAAGCTCGGACATGGTTTGGGCGGTTGAAATTCCAAGTTTGGGTTTCACCAAAATAGCCGGATCGCTTTGTTCGTCCTTAAGATTCATAAAACGGTAGGCCTGTTGAAACGGAATATACACTTGATAATCCGAGCTGGAACCAAACATGTTTTCTCCCTCTTTTTTTAATACTCCTATTACGCAGTAGCTCTGACCATACATTCTAAAATTTTGCAACAGCGGATTTTGATTTTTAAACAACCCTTTGGATACTTCATATCCAATAACAGCTACCGGTGATGCAGATAATCCATCGGCACCCGAAAAAAAACGACCCGATTGCAATCGAACCGGTTGCAGTTTAACATAGTCGGAGCTGATGCCCATGAGATTGATGTTTTTCATGGTTTGAGACTGAAAATGCAGCGTTACCGAATTTCTCGAACATCGAAATGCAACGGCCTCGGCCGATTTGCAGTTTGTTTTAATGCCGTTAAATTCTGAAATACTGGGCAGGGGCCGGTTCAAATATTTCCACCAGGGATAATCGGACTTAAAACTCCAGGGCCATTTTTGAACAAAAACCACATTGTTACCAATTTCCTGTACACTTCCGCGCAATTTAAACTCCAAACTGTCTACTACCGTAAACACAATTATTATTGCAAAAATGCCAATGGTAATACCCAATACGCTTAAAAAGGAACGTAACCGATGCGTTCGAAGTGCCTGCCAGGCCATTAAAAAACTGTCTGAAACCAATTGCCACAGCTTCATGTCTGTTTGGATGATTTTGATTGCAACAATTCGCTCTGTATGCGTTTACGTTGTTGCTTTCGTAATAGGTAAAACAATGCCGATAAAATAAAAAAACCAAAAAAATACAGTGCCGAATCTCTATCGGAGCCCAATAAAAAAAACACCATGCACAGCAGTCCGAGCAGGCTTGAAATCAGCCACATCCGTTCTTGAATTTTAATAATTTTAAATCGGTACGCTTTTTGTTCAGACATGGCCTTTAATTTATAAATTTAGTTTTACGCGGCCAGTAATGTTTTTTAATTCATACTTCGAAAAATCGGAATTACCAGTTAATCCGTTTCCAAACAATACCTCCTCTTTACGGGTAATTTTTACAGGCGCCTCTGTAAAAATTTGACCGCTTGCTTCGTCCCAAGACAACTCTTCCGTTTCCAGTTGCTCGCCCCGTTTATTAACAAGGAGCACCTGTCCCTGTGCCCGCGTTTTTTTTCCAGAGGGAAACCGAATGGCCTTATGCGCAAAAAGGTCTGCCTGTGGATTCCCTTCCAATGTATAAAAGGTTACATGCACCCCGCTGTCAAGTTCGGTGCGTGGTTCTTTAGCCCGAAACTGAAAAACCCGCATTTTAGCTGCAAATAAAGTTACCCTAAGTCCTGCCGTGTCCAAATAGGAC
>CAWUNH010000368.1:0-1781 GCA_963923435.1 uncultured bacterium | reverse complement strand
ACGCCAAATTCAAATGCCGGGATTTCGACCCGGCAAAGTACCTGCAGGTTTGGTTAAAAAACAATACGGACCACAGGTTACGGCAGATGAAATTAATAAACTCCTGCAGGACGAATTGTATAAATACATTGAACAACAGCAATTGGATATTTTAGGAAATCCCCTGCCAAAAAAGCAAACAACCTTACCGGAACATACGGCAGCCACTCTCGACTTTTATTACGAAATTGGAATAGCTCCTAAATTTGACTTACAACTTGACGCTTCGTGGACCTTTGAACGAAAAAAAGTTAACGTGGACGAGGCTCTTATCGATAAGTACGTGGCCGATGTACAGCGGTCTTATGGCCAGCCAATATATCCTGAAGTATCAGGTAAAGAGGATGTGCTTTACGTTGATTTTAACGAGGTGGATTCCAATGGCGATATAGTTGCCGGAGGTGTATTTAAAAGCACCAGCATCAATATTTCGCGCCATGCTTCAGAGCTGGCTCAATCCAAACTGATTGGGCTAAAAAAAGAAGACAGCTTGGTTTTTAAAGCAGACGATTGGTATCCTTCTGCAACAGACCGAAGCGTAACCTTTGGATTGGATACCGCTCAGTCAGAATCATTTCAAGCCAACATTCGCTTAACAGTAAAATCCATTTCACGAATGGAGCCGGCCGCTTTGGACGCATCGTTGTTTGATCGTTTGTATGGAGCAGGAAGCATTACCAACGAACAGGAATTTAGAACAAAGGTTAAGTCTGAATTGGAACTAATGTTTGAAGCAGATTCCGACAGGTTTTTTAAACGTCGGGTTGAAAACACCTGCCTGCAAAAATTAAATTTAAAGCTTCCTGAAGAATTTTTAATGCGCTGGATTAAAGCAGTCAATGAAAAACCATTAACCGACGAACAAATGCAAAAAGAGTTTCCACAATATGCCGAAACGCTTAGATGGAGACTCATTGAAAATAAAATCATTAAAAATCAAAACCTAACGGTTACCGAAGAAGAGGTTAAAAATGAAGCCCGGGCTTATTTAGTCAGTGAATTCAGAAAATACGGGCAATTGCCTTCAGAAGATGAGCTTCTTAAAATCAGCAACGATTTACTTTCAAAAGAAAATGAATCCCGCCGGTTTTACGAGACTTTGTATACAAAAAAAGTTATCGACTACATTCGTACAACCTGTACAATTCAAGAACAATACGTTTCGTACGATGATTTTTTTAAAAACAACTAATGCCTCGAAATTAATTCAACTACGAGTTTAGACAATTCGGGTTCTTTCAATTTGGCAACTTTTAAAACCTCTTCGTGACTCACTTCTTCGGTGTGGCCTTCTATTCCTAAATCGGTAATAATGCTAATTCCAAATACCCGCATTCCGGCATGTTTTGCAACAATTACTTCCGGCACCGTACTCATTCCAACAGCATCAGCTCCAATTCTCCAAAGGTATCGGTATTCGGCCGGAGTTTCAAAACAGGGACCGGTTAGTCCGGCATACACGCCTTCTTTTATTGGTATAGAAAATTGTTTGGCAATTGTACGGGCTGAGGCTATAAATTCTACATCATAGGCTTTACTCATATTTACAAAGCGTGGTCCCAAATGAGGATCATTGGGTCCAATGAGCGGATTATCCGGAAATAAATTAATATGATCGGTAATTAGCATTAAATCGCCAACTTTAAAATCTGGATTCATGCCTCCGCTGGCATTGCTGACAGCCATTTTTTGCACACCTAAGGAATTCATTAAACGAACCGGAAAGGTCAGTGTTTTCATAC
>CAWUNH010000367.1:0-1783 GCA_963923435.1 uncultured bacterium | reverse complement strand
CCTCATTAAATAAATTGTAAAAAAATATATTTTTTTACAATTTATTTAATGAGGGGTTTTAGTTAGTAAAGGAGGCTTAATTTTTTTGGTGTTTTATTTTTTCATTCCTTTAAACTTAAAAGCTTTGAATGAAACTATCCTATTTGATTATTGCACACCAACAACCCGAACTATTTAAAAGATTGTTGCACAAATTGCTTTTGGGGGAGTCTGAGATTTTTGTATTTATTGATGCACGCGCTGATATAGATTTATTCAAGATTAATTCGGAGCGTGTTCATTTTTTAAAAAACCGATTTGTAATAAACCGTGGTGGATTTAGTCAAACCCAAGCTATGATTCGGCTTTTAGAATTTTCAGAAAAATCAAAGTCGGATTTTTTTGTTTTTTTAAGCGGTCAAGACTACCCCATTAAACCCATTTTCAAATTGGAAGATTTTTTAACCTCCAATCCGAATAAAAATTTTATAAGTTTTTATGAGTTGCACCATTCGGCTGAATATCTGCATCATTTAAATCGTTTTTATTTAACCGACTTTTTGAGCAAAACACCTTTAGCTTTTCGGTGGATTTTACAAAATAGCCTGCGGGTATTAAATATGCTGGGAGCTCCCCGAAAATTTTTTAAAAATATAAAGCCCTATCGGGGTTCTACCTCCTGGGTATTAAATGCTGATACGGTACATTATATTTTAAACTTCGTTTACCAAAAACAAGGAAAGGCATTGTTGCGCTACATGTCTTGGTGTTGGGGTTCGGATGAAATGTTTTTTCAAACCGTTGTTTTAAATTCGCCTTTTAAAACACAATGTTTTTTGTTTGCTGAATGCCAATCCATTGAAAAACCAACCAACGAAAACAAAGCGTATTTACATTATATCGATTGGTCTAATCACCGTGAAATGCCCGCTGTTTTAACCGAACATGATTTTGAAATCCTGCAACAAAGCTCGTGTTTTTTTGCCCGAAAATTTGATTTAGAAAAATCCAAACCCCTTTTAGACGCCCTGGACCGTATGGATTGACCTAACAGTATAAGAGCCTTTAATTTAATTCGTGAAAGGGGGGTTGTGCTGAGTTAAAACCTTTTGTTTATAGCGTTGTTTTTTTATATTTGTATACATGCGTTGCGTTTTGCTTTGTTTGGCTTGGTGGCCGTTCATGTTGTTTTCTCAACAATCGCTTGAGTTTGATGCCGCAACTGTAAAAGCCTATACACCCTATTTGGAATCGCTTCATAAGGGACCTGAATCGCTTACTGCTTTTAAAATCGAAAACCCTCATTCCTATCTTTTGGAACTTTGGTATTTCAGCAAATCCTTTTACATCCGAAAAAAAGATGGCGCTCAAGGAGCACGTATTTCTACCGGCATGATTGACGTTCGACGCTTTGAATCCTTTCGTAACGAAACCTCTGAAGTTGTTATACCGCTCCAAGGGTTTTGCGAAGAAGCCGTTCTTATTCCAACCAACCAATTATTGTACAAACTGCCCTAAATGTTGCATCGAATTTTCATATTAGGCTTGTTGTGTCTTGTTTCTTTTTTAAGTTGGAGCCAATCCAACAATCCGGCTCCCTATGCAGGTGTCAGTTACAACAATGTTCCATGCAACCAAAACGGCCCCTCCAATGCCCCTGGTAATTTTATTAACGATTTCATCAATGCCTTTACTACCAATGGCGCCAACAACAACATTCTCAATGGAAATTCAGGCTGTTGCGGCCTGCCCAACAACTACATCTATTACGGTTGCAATCATGTTTTAATTTGCACGCCCGGTC
>CAWUNH010000366.1:0-1785 GCA_963923435.1 uncultured bacterium | reverse complement strand
GAACAGGAATCCAATTATAAAAATTTAGAACGCGCTTCGGTAAAAGATTTATTGCATTGGATTAATACCGAAGACCAAGGGGTACCGAATGCCGTAGCTTTGGTATTGCCTCAAATTGAACGGCTTTTAGAAACCCTTGTACCCTTAATAAAATCGGGTGGGCGCTTATTTTATCTGGGTGCCGGAACCAGCGGACGGCTGGGAATATTAGATGCCAGCGAATGTCCCCCAACCTTTGGAGTACCCGAGGATCTTGTAAACGGAATTATTGCCGGTGGCGATGGGGCAATTCGAAAAGCCGTGGAGTTTGCAGAAGATGATATATGCCAGGGATGGCAAGATTTACAATCCAGAGGTATTAAACGCGGTGATTTTGTTATCGGGGTAGCTGCTTCCGGAACTACACCCTATGTAGTGGCTGCTTTAAAAACCTGTCAGCAACAGGGCATTCAAACCGGATGCATTACCTCCCACCCGGGATCGGAGATTAGCCGAGTTTCTCATTTTCCAATAGAACTAACGACAGGTCCGGAATTTATTACCGGATCCACGCGAATGAAATCGGGTACAGCTCAAAAACTGGTATTAAACATGATTTCTACCGTTCTAATGGTTCAATTGGGGCGTGTTTCAGGAAACCGAATGGTTGACATGCAATTAAGTAATGCAAAATTAATCGACCGCGGCACAAAAATGCTCATGAAAAATACCGGAATCAAAGATTATGAACAGGCAAAAAGTCTATTGCTTAAAAACGGTAGTGTACGAAAAGCAACCGCCTTTTTTTTAAAAAACCAATCCTAAATTTATAGGGTTCGCATGGACAGTCTAATTTCTGTTACTACCTGCTTGGTTTCCAAACTAAAATCTCCCTGCATTATCCAATGGTAATAGGAAGGCTCTTTTTTAAACACTTCTGTAACGGGTTTGTCTTTATGTTTTCCAAAAGCAAAAATGGGAACGTCCTGTTCGTTCAACCAAATTCTGCCTGCCAAATCCAACCAGCGATCGGATTTTGAAAATGCGGCCAATTCAGATATTTTATCTGGAAACGGCCGGCCCGATTTTGCAGAAGCCGGAGGTGTGTTTTGTCCTAAATATTTTATACGCTGGGCTTTAAAAACCTCAACGGTGGCTTTAACATCGGCCATGGCCTGATGGGCGTTTTCTAAAGATTGTTGGCAATAAAAGGCCAAAGCTGCTTTTAAATTTCGGGGCTCCATAATGTGAAAGATGTTTTGAACATCCACACAGTTACGGGATTTAACCTCAAAGTTTATTCCGTTTCGAAGACATTCTTCCACCAACATGGGAATGTCAAATTTATTTGAATTATAGCCCGCCAGGTCGGCATTACCAATAAAATCAATTAATTTGGGGGCAGCCGTTTTAAAATCCGGGCAATCTTTTAATGCCTCATTGGAAATTCCGTGAACTTTAAAAGCCGAATCGGAAATTGCGATTCCAGGATTAATCCGTTGAGTCATTCCGGACTCGGATCCATCGGGTAAACATTTCCATAGGGCAATTTCTATAATACGGTCGTTGGTAATATGCAATCCTGTGGCCTCAATGTCTAAAAATACCAGAGGGCGTTGTAATGAAAGGCTCATAAATGGGAAAAATAGTTAGAAAATTGACTTTCGGTATAATTAAAGTGCTCGGCAATCCGATACATTACCGACTCAATTACGGCATCGGGACACGAGGCGCCTGAGGTAATTCCAATTCGCGGGTTCAAAAGTTTGGGCCAGGCAGTTTGAATGAATACTTTTTCGTGAAAGT
>CAWUNH010000365.1:0-1789 GCA_963923435.1 uncultured bacterium | reverse complement strand
TATTAAATAAAGATCAATACACCGTTCACATGGAGGCCTTAAATGAAAACGATGCGCCCATGATGATTACCCGTCCAGAATTCATGCGTCGTATGAAAGATATGAATCAGCTGGGTGGTGGCGGCGGTGGTTTTAATTTTTACGGTTCAATGCCGGACATGTACCAAATGGTTGTAAATACAAACCATCCATTGGTTGGCAAGGCATTGGCAGAATCTGATGCGGAAAAACAAAGCGCGCTTTTAAAACAAATGTCCGATTTGGCATTATTAGCTCAGGGGTTACTCAAAGGAGAAGCTTTGACGCAGTTTGTAAAACGCAGCGTTAATTTAATAGAGCACTAAATAAGTTTCTATATAATTAAAAGCGCCCTATGGGGCGCTTTTTGCTTTACTAAATCGTTGTACCATAATATAAACTGGCCAACCCGAAAGTACAATAGCCATGCCAATACAGGCATCTAAAGGGCTATTAATAAATGCTTCAATCATAAACCAAACATTGCAAAAAACAAAAAGGAGTGGCATCAATGGATATCCTGGGCTTTTGTATCGATTAACGGTGGAGTGTAATCTAATCTTTTTAATAAATAATCCGCTAACTGTTAATGTATAAAACAGTATCAGTACAAAAGTTGTAAACCTTAAAATATGATCAAACGAACCACTGTACAATAAAATTAAGGATACAATTGTTTGTAAACCGATGGCGTTAACAGGCGTATTACCATGACGAAGCTTTGCAAAAAATGAAAAGCAGGTATAATCTGAACCGATAACAGCAATTACTCTGGATCCTGCAATGGTCATAGCTGAAATTGAGGATATGAGTAACAAACTAATTAATAATCCTGTAATATGCGAACCCTTTGGACCAAATATATATCTACCGGCAATGTTACCGGTATCAATATTTTGGGGTCCATGTTCTGTCATTTGAACTTTAAGTTCAGAAAAGGGCGCTACCTTTAAAAAAACAAAGTTTAATCCAAAATACAGTAAGCTTACAATCAGGCTACCGTATATCAATGATTTGGGTAAATTTTTTACAGGGTTTTTAATTTCCCCAGCAATGTAGGAAGAAGCATTCCAGCCGCTGTATGCAAAAGATGCCCAAAACATCGCTGCTGCAAAAGGCCAGCTAAAAACGGTTTGAATGGTTTCAGAATTAAAATTTAGTTTAAATTCTTTTACGGTGGGTGTAAAAAACAATCCCATTACAATAAATAAAACAATTAAGAAAACTTTTACCAAAGTTGCTGTTTTTTGAAATTGGCTCCCCTTTGAAAGACTTTGTGACTGAATACCTGCTACCAATAAAATAATGATGGCAGCCGAATGTTTTATAGAAATTTGGGGTGCAAAAACCGATAGGTACGAGCTGAATGAATATGCAGCCAGTGCTATTGGAGCTGAAAACCCGATAATAGCGGAAGTCCATCCGGATAAAAATCCAAGCAACGGGTGGTACAGGTTGTTTAATAAACGGTACTCTCCTCCAGAATTGGGGAATATAGATCCCAATTCAGCATAACAGAAAGCACCTATCAAGGATAAGAGTCCTCCCAGCAACCAAAGTAATAAAATTGCAGGGTAATGGCTTATGTTCAAAAGTTGAAATCCCAAACAGGTAAATACACCGGTACCAATCATGTTGGCTACTACCACCGAAGTAGCAGTAGCAAGACTGTATTTGGGCCCACTCATGATAAATGTAATATTAGCTTAAATTAATTTAAGTTACCTATTTATCTCTATTTTTGTAGGGTATGCAGGTAACTACATTAGGA
>CAWUNH010000364.1:0-1793 GCA_963923435.1 uncultured bacterium | reverse complement strand
CGGAGATGTGTATAAGAGACAGGGCCTGGCATGTTATACACCGCATTAATTCCTTGCGATTCTTATTATTTATTGCTGGGCTGGAATGCCAAAAACAGATACAGCCAATTTAAATGCATAGAAGTACTTTGGTTTGACTCCAAGCAGGAACCAGTTTTTGGAAAAAACGTTTTTAAATTACCCAAAAAAAATCCAAAACGCCTGGTTTTTGAATACAGCAAAGAAGCCCAAATGAGCTTACGTTTTGATCCGGGACAAAACAGAATTATATACAGCCATCTCGGTCCGGTTGATGAAAATCCAGCCATGACAGGCCAATTTGCGTTTTACGGCCCCGATGGAAGTTTTGATGCACTGAACGAACACGATAATCGTTGGATATTGGAGGAAGCTATTGACGTAAGAAACAAACGCAATAAAAACGACTACGCCCCAAAACCCAACCATACCGAAGAAATTCAGTTATACCCCCGCAATAAATAATTTAGGATAATCCAATTAAGGCCTTGTAGGCCTGTGCATCCAGTAAATGTTCAATTTCATTGGGATTGGAAATGGTGATTTTAATCATCCAACCCGCTCCGTAAGGATCTTTGTTTACAGATTCTGGATTTTGATCAATACCGGTATTCATTTCTTTTACCTGACCGGTTAAAGGCATAAACAAATCGCTGACGGTTTTAACAGCTTCTACCGTTCCAAATACCGATTCCTTGCTGATTTCTTCTCCAAGGCTGGGAATATCTACATATACAATATCACCCAACTCATGTTGAGCAAAATCAGTAATTCCAATGGTGGCTTCTGTACCGTCAATACGAATCCATTCGTGATCTTTGGTATATTTTAAGTCAGAGGGTATGTTCATAGAAGTTTCAAATATAAAAAATAAATTATTGAAAATTAATCCTTAAACTAAATCCGCCATTGGTGTTGGAGGTTGGAAAAGCTGCTGAGGTTTGCGGTGTATTACTGGTCCAGTCGTAAAAAAGCCTCAGGGTAATCATATCGGTAATCTGGTAATCGGCAGAGGAGCGCAAGGACCAAATATTGGTACCTGCCGATGGCATGCTGTTAGCAGAAGAAATATCGCGTATAACGGTAATGTTTTTACGGTAACTTAAATCCATGCGCGTGGTTAAGGGACTTTCCAAAGGACGGCCCATAATCATCCATTTTCCAATTTTAAGTTTGGGGTGTTTATATCCAAAACCTACAACAAATTCCTGACCCCTAGTTTCAATAATTTGAATGCTCTTGGGATTGAGGGCAATGGTTTTATTTCGTTTCATTTCTGTGTTAAAAGTCCATTTTGGATCTTTAAACTGAAAATCCAAACGGATCAGGGGCTCAAAATTTTCAGAAAAAACCACCGTATTAATATTGTAATAACTTATAAAATTAGGATTGAGTTCTGCGGTACCCGAAACCACCGATACCTGATACCTTCGGTTTTGAAGCATGCTGTCGCTGTTAAATAATAAGTCGTTATTAAACGAACCGATGCTGTAGGTGCTTCGGTATCCGTGACGCAGGCCGATTCCTCTAAAATACTTTTGAAAGGCCGGAATTTGTCCCAGTCCATCAAAATTTAAGGTCCATCCCGGCAGGGGTAGTTTTGGAAAAATAGAACGGGTTGAATAGGATGAAATTTCGGTTCCGGTATAGGCCTTGTAAAATGCATACAACAATACGTCCTGTTGATTGGGTGTATATCCGTCGTAATAGGCTCTGCCGGTACCCGGTATGGTATCAATGCCTTTAGAATAGGGATTTTGTTCGCTTAAAAACCG
>CAWUNH010000363.1:0-1793 GCA_963923435.1 uncultured bacterium | reverse complement strand
GTATCCTAATCCAGCCATTGATGAACTAAATCTTCAGGCTACGGAAGCATTGCGTATTGAAGTGTATACAATGTTGGGGCAATACCTGCAGGGCCATCGATTAAACGCCAATAGCAGTATTAAGATTCATCTTAACGGACCCAGCGGCCTCTATTTTTTAAAGTGCATTCGTTGGAACGGACAAACCGAATGCTATCGGATTGTTAAAGTCAGGGAATAGGGTGAAATCCCCAACAGGGTTTAAAATTTTAATTCCCTATCTTTGCCCAGCCACATGAAAATTTCTTACAATTGGTTAAAAACCTTTATTAAAGAGCTGCCCGACGCAATAAAAACCGGTGAACTTTTAACCGAAATAGGTCTTGAGGTTGAAGAGACCCATACTACAGGAATTGAAAGTGAACGCCTGAAGGGATTGCTGGTAGGCCGAGTTGTTTCTTGTGTGCAACATCCCCAAGCCGATCGGTTAAAATGTACACAAATTGACGATGGCAGCGGTTTGTTAAAGTCGGTTGTTTGCGGAGCTCCCAATGTACGTGAGGGACAATGGGTTGTACTTGCTCCTGTTGGTTGCCAGTTACAGACGGCTTCGGGAGAAGTTCTTAAAATAAAGAAATCCAAAATTAGAGGCGAAATAAGTGAAGGAATGTTATGTGCCGAAGATGAAATTGGCATAGGAACCTCACACGAGGGTATAATCGTATTGCAATCTCCAGAACTAAAAGCGGGTATGGCTTTTTTGGATACCCTTACAACCGAATCGGATACGGTTTACGAAATTGGAATAACTCCCAACCGTGGCGATGCGCTCTCACATTATGGTGTAGCACGAGATCTTGCAGCTGCCTGGTCTATCCGGCAAAACCTACCCATACCGGTAAGAGGGTTTTATCCATTTAACCAACTTACTCCAAGCCAGACCCTTGAATTAAATTGTAATATTACAGCCAAAGAGTCCTGTTTTCAATTTCAGTATGCCATTTTAAATGGAATTCATAACACTACAAGTCCTAAATGGCTGGTTAATCAGCTGCAGAGTATTGGAATAAAAAGCATTAATACCCTGGTAGATATAACCAATTTTTTAATGCATGAATGGGGACAGCCGTTACACGTCTATGATTTTAATTCCATACAGGGTGCAGAATTAAAGGTTCGAATGGCTCAAAACAACGAAGCCTTTATTGCCTTAGACGGCAACACCTATTCACTGAATACAAACCACCTGGTTATTGCCGATGCTCAAAACGTATTGGCATTGGGAGGTATTATTGGCGGCAAGTTGAGCGCAGTAACAGAAAAAACCACTGCCGTGGTTTTAGAATGTGCGGTTTTTCATCCGCAGGTTATACGCAAAGCCAGCAAACAATTATCGCTGTATACCGAGGCTTCCTACCGTTTTGAACGGGGTGTAAACCCGCATTTGAGCATGCAGGTTATGCAACAGGCCCTCCAAATGATTATCGAATTAACCGGAGCCCGCCTCTCGCAAGATATACAATCAAACATTATTAAAACCACTCCGCCAAGCCATCCGGTAGCCTTTTCCTACCAACGTTGTTTTGAATTGATGGGAAAAGAAATTTCAAAGTCTTCCATTCGACAAATTTTTGATGCCCTGGGCTTTTGCATTGAAAGCGAGGGTTCTGACGGAATGTTGTTGCAAATTCCGGCCTCTAAACCCGACATTTGCCGCGAAGCAGATGTAATCGAAGAAATTATGAGGCTCTATGGATACCATCAAATACCCGCCTCCAATTACATTCGGTATGCAGTATCGGACACCAATTTGT
>CAWUNH010000362.1:0-1803 GCA_963923435.1 uncultured bacterium | reverse complement strand
GGCATAGTTAAAAACAAAAGGGGCTTAAAGTCCTGTTTTATAATAATACGGAGGCATAAAAAAACCCCTTCTAAAGAAGAGGTTTTTGTCGGGGTGGCAAGATTCGAACTTGCGACCTCCTGGTCCCAAACCAGGCGCGATAACCGGGCTACGCTACACCCCGATACCCCTAAATAGGGTGCGCAAATATACAATTTTATGGGTTTCCAAGAGTTGTAATATTGTATCTTTACAAAATTAAGATGCAAAACGCACAGGAATGTATTTGGATATTGGATTTTGGTTCGCAGTATACACAATTGATTGCTCGCCGCCTGCGTGAGCTACAGGTGTATTGTGAAATTCATCCCTATACCAAATTACCCGAAAACCGTAAAGGATTAAAAGGAATTATTTTATCGGGCAGTCCGCACAGTGTACGAGAGGCCGACCCGCCGCGTCCGCAACTCGAAGGTTTAAAAGGGCAATATCCTGTATTGGGAATATGTTACGGGGCACAGTATTTAGCCCATTATTACGGTGGTACGGTGGGGCGTTCGGAACACCGGGAATACGGCCGGGCCGAATTGCAGATACTGGACAAGGATTGTCCCTTATTTAAGGGAATTTCCTTAAACACGCAGGTATGGATGAGTCATGGAGACTCCATACTAAAATTGCCCGAAACCTACCAGGTAAGTGCCTGTACGGCCGATATACCGGTAGCCGCGTATTGGGTTAGGGGAGAGCCCACCTATGGCATTCAGTTTCATCCGGAGGTGTATCATAGCACCGAAGGCAAAACCATGCTGTTTAATTTTGTGTTTTCAGTTTGCGGTTGTACAGGCCAATGGACCCCCGATGCCTTTATTGAATCGACGGTTGCTGGCTTACGCGAAACCATTGGAAAGGAACAGGTTATATTGGGATTAAGCGGTGGTGTGGACAGCAGTGTGGCCGCATTGTTATTGCACCGTGCCATTGGAAAACAACTTACCGGAATTTTTGTAGATAACGGTTTGTTGCGCAAAGACGAATTTGAACAAGTGCTTCAGTCATACCGCCATATGGGATTGCAGGTTCAGGGGGTAAATGCTTCGGCGGCCTTTTACAAAGCTTTGGAGGGCATTACCGACCCCGAACAAAAACGAAAAGCCATTGGGCGTGTGTTTATTGAAGTGTTTGATGCAGAAGCTCAAAAATTAAGCGATGCGCGCTGGTTGGCGCAAGGTACCATTTATCCCGATGTAATTGAAAGCGTTAGCGTTAAGGGGCCCTCTGCAACCATTAAGTCGCATCACAACGTTGGAGGCTTGCCAGAGCATATGAAATTAAAAATTGTTGAGCCCTTACGAAATTTATTTAAAGACGAGGTTCGTAATGTGGGAAGGGCTTTGGGTTTAGATCCATTGATTTTAAACCGCCATCCTTTTCCGGGTCCGGGTTTGGGCATTCGTATTTTAGGAGCCGTTACGCCGGAAAAGGTACAATTGTTGCAAGAAGCCGATTTTATTTTTATTTCGGAATTAAAAACTTCGGGCTGGTACGAGCAAGTTTGGCAAGCCGGCGCCGTATTATTGCCGGTGCAAAGTGTTGGAGTAATGGGAGATGAACGCACCTACGAACAAGTGGTTGCATTGCGAGCCGTAAGCAGTACCGACGGAATGACGGCCGATTGGAGTCAAATTCCCTACGATGTGCTGGCTAAAATAAGCAACCGTATTATTAATAAGGTTCGGGGTATTAATCGGGTGGTGTACGATATCAGTTCAAAACCTCCGGCCACCATTGAATGGGAATAACATGAAAACAATTAAGCCGATT
>CAWUNH010000361.1:0-1812 GCA_963923435.1 uncultured bacterium | reverse complement strand
GCAATAATTTGAATCGTATTTAAAGTCATCAGGAAACACGTCAATAATTTTTACAACCATATCGCAATCCGAACAATTTGTCTTTATCCACAATTTAGCTTTAAGAGGACCGGCCCAGCTGACAGAATCTTTTAATGGTGCACACTTAAATGAAAGCACATCGCTGCGGCGATTTGCAAAACGCTGATCGTCTATCATGTACTCACGGGTTCGGTTTAAATGAATTCCATCGGCATATGGTACCGGATGCTCCGGATCTGAAATATATGTGTCTCGGGCACCCTGCAGGCTATACCTTGAGGAGTCAAAAGGCAGGGTGCTTAACCTGTACTGTATGGGTTTAGATGCTTTGGGCGGCCATTCGGTAGTTTGCCTCCAGGCATTGCTTCCCGTAAAAAATATCCAATGATTGGTCAGCGGTGTGGTTTTTATAGGTTTTTCTTTTAAATAATAATCAAAAAAAGGTTTTTCAATATTTTGCTGGTAATGCTGCGAAGTTTTGGCCCCAAAACGAACCGCCCCTAAAAACGATCCCTCACCTCTGCTCCAACCGCCATGGTACCAGGGCCCCATAATCAATCGAACGGGTGCAGATAAACCGGTTTTTAAACTGGATTTACAGGCTTTAAACAAATTCCAGGCGCCAAAACAATCTTCAGCATCCAAAGTGCCGCCCACAATTAACAATGGAATTTTTATTCGCGGGGCAGCGCGGCGGGCATCGCGTTGCTTCCACCAATCATCGTAGTCCGGATGGCTCATAACCTCGTTCCAAAACTCAACGCTGTCCATCATTTGACGGTAATTTTTAAGTGGTCCCTGCCTTAAATAAAACGCGTAATTGTCGGGGCTTTTAATTAAAAACCCCGGTCTTCCGTAGGGCCTGGGAATGGGTCGGGGTTTTCCAAACGATGAAAAAAAAGAAAACCCATCCATAAGGGCAAAAGCACCCAAATGATGAAAGTCATCTCCCATAAACCAATCTGTAACCGGTGCTTGGGGGCTGGCTGCTTTTAATGCCGGATGACCACAGGCAGCCGTCATGGTTGCATAAAAACCGGGATAGGAAATACCAAAAACACCAACTTTTTTATTGGATGATTTTAAATGCTTTATTAACCAATCAATGCTGTCGTAGGCGTCGGTTGACTCGTCAATACCTGGATCTGTAACCGAAGCTTTTAAGGGCCGCACATTCACAAACTTGCCTTCACTCATATAACAGCCACGAACATCCTGCATAACAATTATGTAACCGTCTTTTAAATACGAAATCCAATACGATTTATACATTCGGGGTGACATGAGCGTTCCGTATGGGGCACAGGAATAAGGCGTACGGACCAATAAAATGGGATGTTCCTGGGTTTTAGACTGGGGTTCGTACACCGAAGTAAAGAGTTTTACCCCGTCCCGCATAGGAATGGCATACTCGGTTTTAATAACATGTTGTAAAAGCCAAAGGGAGTCCTCACTTACCGTTTGAGCCAAAATACTTTGAAAATAAACTAAAAAAAGCAAACAGCTCCATTTTTTCATTTTTTAAAGGTACGTTTTTGATTAACAAAGCAGGGTTAAAAATTGCACTCTAGGCCATCTGAAAAAACCTGTTGAAATATGTATTTTTAGTTTTTTATGGCTCAAGAACGCAAAAATAAGTTTAGAACTCCAGAGGTTCAAGAACCTGCTGCAGAAGAGCCGGTTATGGAAGCGGCAGAACCGCCCAAAAAACCTAAAAAAAATCCTTCTAAAAATTCGGATCAAGAATCCAAAAACACCGAACCGGGTCTGCTCGCACGTTTTAAATCTTTT
>CAWUNH010000360.1:0-1815 GCA_963923435.1 uncultured bacterium | reverse complement strand
CATGGAAAAACTCAGTTATTTAACACTTGCAGCTTCGCAAGAAGATCCCGCCGAAACATTGGCCGCACTGCTTCGCTGTTCTTACATGAACGTTTCTGTTTCGGATGATATTTTTGGAACCGAATATTCGGCTGTTTTAAAAAACATAATTGCCATTGCCTGTGGTATGGCGCACGGGTTGGGATACGGCGATAATTATCAAGCCGTATTAGTAAGCAATGCCATTCAAGAAATTAAGCGTTTTGTAGAGGTTGTTCATCCCATTACACGGGACATCAATGCCTCTGCCTATTTGGGCGATTTACTGGTAACTTGCTATTCTCAATTTAGCCGCAACAGAACGTTTGGCGCCATGTTGGGAAAGGGTTATTCGGTTCAACATGCCCAGCTTGAAATGAATATGGTTGCCGAAGGGTATTATGCCAGTAAATGCATCCATCATATTAATTTAACACACAAGGTGCATATGCCTATTTCAAACTGTGTTTATGAGATTATTTACAACCGGCTTTCTCCTCGAAAAGCATTTCAATTATTGAGCGATCAGCTTGCATGATGCGAATATCCAAAATAGGCAGTTATCTGTTTCACCCTGTTTGGATTCCCAGTATTTTTATTTTTTTTGTTTTTTTTCGAATAAAAACCTCGGTATATGCCTTATTGCTAAGCCCCTTGCAAAAGTATGTGTTACTTGCCAGTGTGTTTTGTTACACTGCAGTTGTGCCCTTAACTGTTTTATGGTTTGCTAAACGGGCCACTTGGATTGATTCTTTTGAACTTAAAGACCTTAAACAACGTAAAATCGTGTACAGCCTTTTAATTATTTATTACATTGTTATTGCTCAGTTTTGGAATTCATGGGAGTATTTACACCTTATTCGAACCATCATTTATGCCGTTAGCCTGAGTCTGTTTACAATTGTTGTTTTTTTAAATTGGCACTCCATTAGCACACATATGGCTGGAATGGGAATTTTAACAGCCGGTTTATTGTTTTTTTTAAATCCAATTTTTGAAAGCAGCTTTATATCGGTTTTGGCATGTTTTATTTTATCGGGTTTTGTAGCTGTATTTAGACTGGAGTTAAAAGCACATTCTGAAAATGAAATTTATACTGGATATTTAACCGGGATTGGCATTGCCTTAATATCTTTTTATGCATTCAGCTAATTTTTTAGTTACGGGTGGTAATGGCATGGTGGGATCTCACGTGATTTTGCACTTAATGCAAAACAATTATAACGTAATTGCCCTTAAACGAAGCAATGCATCGGTTCGGGCATGTAAAAAATTATTTCATCATTACTCCTGCGCACATTTATTCGAGCGCATTCAATGGGAAGATGTTAATCTAAATGACCCAACAGAAATAGAAGCGTTTATTATTCGTAACTCCATCAGTCATGTTGTTCATGCTTCCGGTAAGGTCTCATTTAATGCTTTAGACTGGCAGGAATTATGGTTGAGCCATGTGGTTCATACCCGTCATTTAGTTAATGCCTCAATTGGAAAAGCCATACGATTTATTCACATAAGTTCTTTGGCGGTATTTCAGGGAACTGGAGATTTAGAAATAACTGAAAACTCTCAAAAAAATCCGGATTTTAAATTGAGTGTTTATGCCCATTGTAAAAATCAGGCAGAACTCGAAGTGTGGAGGGCACAGGCCGAAGGATTAGACACCGTAATATTAAACCCTGGGGTTATTATTGCACCCGGATACGAGTGGCGCGGCAGCAATAGTATGTTTGCAAAATTAAAATGGTCTACCCGGTTTTATACATCGGGTAGTACGGGTTATATTGGAGCGGGAGA
>CAWUNH010000359.1:0-1817 GCA_963923435.1 uncultured bacterium | reverse complement strand
TGCGGTTTTGTTGCCGCACTTTTTACCTTGTTTTTAGAACTAACCTTTAAGTAGTTTTCGTGAATTTTTTTATACAAGTTGCCGCTCGATTTCCTAAAACGGTTTTAATACTTGTTTCAACTGTGTGTTTTTTATTTTTTTCGGGCGAACTGATTTTTAAAGCAAACTCGCACCTGTCAAGCAATACCGGCGATGCTCTTAAAAACTATTTTACTTATGCCTATCACAGCTCACAGGATACTTCGTTTTGGCATTTTAATGGAATGGCCTTCCCCTATGGCGAGCATGTGGTTTATACAGACGCCATTCCGCTTTTAAGCGGTATTTTGCAACAATTGCCCGTGTTACATCCCTACCTTATCGGGATTTTACACGGGTTGCTGTTTTTGAGTTTCTTGCTTACTCCCCTCTTCTTGTTTAATAGTTTTGGGTTGCTGGGAGCTTCTAAACAAACCGCTTTTTGGCTTTCGCTGGGAACTGCTGTTTTAAATCCGCAGTGGATTAAAATTCAACAGGGTCATTTTGCATTGGCACTGGGTTGCACTATAGCATTGAGTATTTGGCTGCTGATACGCTGGTTTTTAAACCCCTGCTGGCGGCATAGTTTATGGATGTGCTTTGTGTTTAGCCTGTTATTTTTTATTCATCCGTACTTTGGATTTGGCGCGGTACTGTTAACCGGGGTGTTTGCTTGTTTTTACATATTCCAATACAGGGGCCGGACTCCTGTTTTACAGGCCCTCTTGGTGAGCGTTTTGCCTTTGCTGTTTTTTAAAACCTTGATGCTGTTAACCGATCGTCATTTAAATCGGCCGGCACTACCCTATGGCAATGAAGTGCTGGTTGAAAACCTGCGCAGCTTAATAGACCCCGAATTTGGTTTATTAAAAAACTGGGCTTCTTTTATGCCCGAACGCCCAAATCATTACGAGGGACATACCTATTTAGGTGCCGGAATATTACTTTGGACATTGGCCGTGATAATAGGTTTTTTAATAAAAAGAATGTTTATAAAGCTTCCTGCACCGGTAAAGCCTTTAATTGTTTGCCTGATTGTTTTTTTAATGTTTTCGTTTGGATATCATCTTTTGGTGTTAAAGCAATTGCATTTACCTCTAAGCGCAGTCTTGCAATTCAGAGCCAACTGCCGCTTTGCCTGGTATGTGTATTTTTTAAGTCCTTTGTTATTGTTTGCGGTTTCTAAGACTCAATGGAGTTATTTTAAAGAAAAAAAATACTTTAGGTACTTGCCCCTTTGCTTTGCTGCAATTTGTTTTTTTGAGGCTCGTTTTTATTACCAAATGAATGCCGCCGCGTTTTGGAAATTTCCAAACCTCTTTAATGCCGCGCAACTGAGTCGTTCTGACAAAAACCTGATTGCTTCTCTTAAAAACAGACATTTTCAGGCTCAAATTCCCTTGCCGGTATATGCCATTGGCTCGGAACGCTTTGACCGAGCGGGCTCTGAGGCCTCTTTGTATGCCTCCGTAATAATTGGATATTACCGTAAAATACCAATCCTTGGAGCCTGGCTCTCACGTTCGTCTCATTCTGAAACTGCCTCCTGGTTAGAATTGCTCAACGACTACCGATTGCAGCATCCTTCCTTTTCGCTGCTTAACTCTCAGAATTTACTCCTTATTAACACACCGGATTTAAAAATGCCCCAGGAAGAACGCTTAATAAAGCGAAGCAAAACCTTTTTTGCAACTTCCAGTTATACGCTTGGACTTTTGGCCCGTGATTCTTTAAAACAAAATCCCGCACTTTGGAATGATCAAGGCTTGAAACATCCCCCTGATTCAAGCCAATGGATT
>CAWUNH010000358.1:0-1824 GCA_963923435.1 uncultured bacterium | reverse complement strand
TCGGCATGTATTCACAAAACCATGCAGTCTCAACCCCGTCGAATTTCCAGCATTACCGTTGAACTGTATTTTTCTAAAGGAAATTTCAACCAAGCGCAGCAAAAAAATCTGGTTCAGTGGGCCCAAGAATGTCCCGTTGCACTGAGTTTACATCCCGAAATAAAACAGGTAATCAATTTTAATTGGCCTTTGCGTTAATTCGTTTAACGCGTTTTAAGTCCAATGCATTTAAGGCATGTATTGGAAGTCCAACAATAGATTTTTGCACCAGTCGAATTGCTTCGTCGTAATATAACGGAAGGGTAGGCATATCCCGTTTCAGTTCTGCATTCATCTGATTGTAGCAGTTTATTTTTTCCTCCTCATGGGTCGTGTGTAGGGCTTTTTTGTAAAGCCGGTCAAAAGTCGGATTTTGGTATCTAAAATAATTTACCCCTTTTGGACTTTTGTTGGGACTGTAAAATAAACTTAAAAAACTTTCAGGGTCTGCATAATCGGCAATCCAAGACTTTTTAAATAAGAGCAGTTCCGACCGGTTTACTTTTTGACGCAATACCGGAGCGGTTTCAATATGTATTTCACATACAATTCCAATTTTTGACCATTCGGCTTGAATAAATTCTGCCTGATCTTTATAGTTTTCGGTAATTGACAGTTCCAGTTTCGGAAAGGCATGGGTTTCATCGTAACCATAGTGTTTTAAAATGGCACGTGCCGAATCTTTATCATACTGAATCAACTCCGAATGCAGTTCCGAAAAACAATTGGGAATAAAGCTCTTTCCGGCTTCCACTCCAATTCCATTTCGTATATATTTTATCAGGGCTTTTCGGTCAATCGCGTAAAACAAAGCTCTTCGGATGTTTGAAAAACGCAGGGGCGAAGATTTAACCAGGGGTAAGGTCGAATCGGTTAACACGCCTATGTAGTCGGTTTTCATATAACGGTGTTTTTGAAGAACCATTTTTTTGGAATATTCTGGTTTTAAAATTCCCGAAGCGGTTAATAATTCATTAACGTTAAAAGCATCCGCACCGCTGATCAAATCGGTTTTAGCTTCTAAAAAATTCATAAAGGCCGTTTCGCGGTCTTTAATAAAACGTATGTGCACACCGTTCATATAGGGCAGGCGTTGACCTTGGGCATCGCATTCAAAATATCGGGCATTACGATGAAGAATGAGAGCATTGCCTTTTTCCCAGTAAAAAAATTTAAAAGGTCCGGTCCCTACGGGATGTTGTCCAAAACCTTGCTTGTAGTACAATACGGCTTCCTGGGGTACAATATAAAAGTAGGGCATGCTTAGTAATTTAGGCAAAAGGGTATAGGGTTCTTTAAGATATAATTCAAAAACTGTATCGTTTACACAACGCATGCCACTATATTGATTATCGGAATTACGGTTCAGCAATTCGTTAAAATCCGGAAGTCCGGTATGGGGGTTTTCCAGCAAGCGGTTTAGGCTGTATGCGACATCGCTCGAATTAAATTTTCGCCCTTTTCCGTTTTTAAAACAGGCATCGTCGTTAAAATAAACATTGTTGCGTAATTCAAATCGGTAGGTTTTACCATCTTGAAGAACCGAATAACTTTTAGCAAGATCGGGAACTGCTTTTAAATTAGAGTCCAGGGTTAATAAACCATTAAACAGTTGGGATACCGGCCAAATATGCTCCTGACCGTTGGCCATTAAGGGATCTAAACTGGTAATTTCATTTTGTTCATTGTAATAAAAAAAATCGGGATGCTCTTGGGTTTGGTTACAGGAGCCCAGTAAAATTCCAGCAATAACATAAATTCCAATTTTTAAAATCTGTATTGGCA
>CAWUNH010000357.1:0-1833 GCA_963923435.1 uncultured bacterium | reverse complement strand
AGTTTAAAAACAGGCAAAACCGTTGAGCTATTTGACCAATCGTGAGGGTAGTCGGAATTATAGATACCAAAGGATCGTACACGAAAACTTCTTAGTATTTTTTGGTCGGCAGGTATTTTGCTGGCATTTTCAATCGTATTTTTTTGAATCTGTTTTTCGTTCCATGCTTCCTGTTGTTCTGCCTGTCGACGTTTTAAAAGCTCTTGCGCTTTAGCGTTGCTGCGTTCACGATCCGAAACAGCAGCCTTGTATTCGTTCAGGGCCTTTTGATAGCGTGCCATGGCCCATTCGGCATCATTGCCTTTGTAAACCGGTTTAACAATCAGCGTATCCGAAAGCTGACGGTATTTTAATATTACTTTATAATTACATCCCGGCCGTGGACCTTCATAAATTTTAACATCGGCCCAGGTTTGCCGGTACCAGGAATCTTTTGAAACATTGTATTCAGGGTCGGGTGTAAACAACAGGTTGCTTAGGGTTTTAAATTCCGGAAAATCAAACGTGTTGACATTAAATTTTAGATATTCTGTATTGGATTCCCACAGTAAGGGCTTTTCGGGTTTTAAATTCAAGGCTTCGGAAGCCCTTAGTTCGGTTTCATAAGAAACCAATTTGGGTTTAAAATCATTTTTTGGTTCCAGTAAGGTCCAGTTTGTTCCGTTTGATGCAGTATAGTAGGGCCTAAATTTAGAAGAAGCCATGTTGGATTTTAACTGTACTTCAAGATTTGACTGGGGATTAATTTGTACGTTGGAGTCAAGGGCAGTAATTTCAAACATGCCTGCACTTTCAAAATTACGAAGATGTCCTGCCGAGTCGCAACGCATGTTAATACCACTGAACATGATGGCTCGGGCCCCCGAATAGGTTTCAAATTCAATTTGTACCAGCTCTTTAACAGTGCTACCCTTTCGGTCTTGAAACGCGTTTTTTGGAATTCGAATTATGCTACCATCCGAATGTTGTATAATAGCGCCTTTTTTATTGTTTACCGTATACAGGGTTCGGTTGGAATTTAAATGCTTGCGCACGGAGGATGGGGTATGCTTTGCTTCTGATTTGGAATTTAAAGAGTTGGAGGTTAACTGGGTGTGGATGGGTGTTTTGTTTTTAAAAACGCTCAGTGAAATTACACATACCACGGTGATGCCCGCAATTACTGCGGTATAGCGCAGCGGTCGGGATCGGTTGGTTTCCAGCTTAGCTTTTTTTAAACTTTCAGCTTTAAAGCGCTCCAGTAATTTATTAAATGGCAGTTGAGGATCGGTGTCGGATTCTTTAAGGGGCGTTCGATTGAGATTAAATTTAGGTTTCATGTTTTTTTTGAGTCAATTGGATCTTTAATTTTTCAATTATACGATGCATTTTGACTTTTGCATTAACCTCCGATAGTTCTAAAATTTCAGCAATTTCTTTATAAGGACGACGCTCAAAATACCGCATCTCCACAAGTATTAAATCATCGGGATGAAGTCCTGTTATGAGTTCTTTTAATTGGGGAATAAATTCTTCGAAATATACGATGTCGGCTTCTTCCTGAATAAATCGCAGATCTTGAATATCGGCATTTATGGTACGGTGATTTTTTTTATGCCTGAAAAACTGCATAAGTTCGTTATAGGCTATACGGTAGAGCCAACTTATAAAAGGCTTTCCTCGAAATTCATATTTACCAATGTTTAAAAGGGCTTTTATAAACACTTCTGCGGTTAAATCGTGGGCTTCGTCTTTTTGATTTAAGCGTTGGTATAAAAATCGAAATATAGACTTATAGTGTTTTTCATACAACGGACCAAAGTTTTCTGGGTTTGAAATGCTGGCACGAATAAG
>CAWUNH010000356.1:0-1840 GCA_963923435.1 uncultured bacterium | reverse complement strand
ATCAGCGATTGCGCGCAAATTTTAATCCCGTATAACAGCAATCCAACAAAAATGAATTTCTGCATCACATTGATTTTACAAAACGTCCCTGAGCATAGTGTTGGTATACCTCACGAATTCCCTCAAATAACTTAATTTCCGCTTTCCAACCCAAACGGTTTATTTTTGATACGTCCAAAACTTTTCGAAAGGTGCCGTCGGGCATATTCGAATTAAAGGAAAACGAACCCTTGTATCCCACTACTTCGGCAATACCCTGTGCAAGTTCGGCAATGCTAATTTCGGTTCCGGTTCCTACATTTATATGTTGGTAATCCGAATAGGTTTTCATTAAAAATACACAGGCTCTTGCAAGGTCGTTTACGTGTAAAAACTCGCGTTTGGGTTTGCCCGTTCCCCATAATTCAATATTGGATTGCTGCTTAATTTTTGCCTCGTGGCATTTTCTGATTAAAGTTGGCAAAACATGTGCGTTTTCCAGATGATACGAGTCGTTAGGACCGTATAAATTTGAAGGCATAACCGAAATAAAATCACAACCGTATTGCCTGCGGTAATTTTCGCAAAGTTTAATTCCGGCAATTTTGGCAAGGGCATAGGGCTCATTGGTTGCTTCCAGCGGAGCGCTGAGTAAATACTCTTCGCGCAAGGGCTGTGGAGCTTCTTTGGGATAAATACAGGACGAACCCAAAAACAGCAACTTTTTTACTTTACTTAAGTAAGCTTGGTGTATTACCAACGACTCAATCATTAAATTGTCGTATAAAAATTCGGCTCTTTGTGTGTTATTGGCATGAATGCCACCCACTTTAGCGGCCGCTAAAAACACATAGTCGGGTTTTTCATCTTTAAAAAACCTTTGCACGTGTTCCTGATTTCGTAAATCCAGTTCCTCCGAAGTTTTGGTTATCAGCTGGTGGTAGCCCGCAATTTTCAATTCACGAACCAAGGCGGACCCTACCATGCCCCGATGTCCGGCTACAAATATTCGGGCATTTAAATCCATGCGGTTTTATTCATTGGGCTGAATAACTCGGTGGCCGCCTTCGAGTAAATACTTGTCGCGTTTAAAATGTAATATGTCGGATTGAACCATCTCGCTGCAAAGTTGTTCAACCGAACAGCTGGCTTGCCACCCCAATAACCGTTTGGCCTTATCTGCATTTCCAACCAGTAAATCCACTTCAGCCGGACGGTAGTACAAGGAGTCTACTTCTACCCGACAAATTCCGCTTTTGGCATCGTATCCTTTTTCATTGGAACCTTTACCGGACCAGGTTAACTCCGTTCCAATTTCTTTAAATGCCATTTCAATAAACTGCCGAACGCTTATTTTACGACCGGTTGCCAATACAAAATCATCCGGCTTGGTATGTTGCATAATCTGCCACATTCCCAACACATAGTCCTTGGCGTGTCCCCAATCCCGTTCGGCATCCAAATTGCCAATAAACAAACGTTCCTGCAATCCCAAACTTATTTTAGCAACCGCGCGCGAAATTTTTCGCGTTACAAAAGTTTCTCCCCGTATTGGACTTTCATGGTTAAATAAAATTCCATTGCAGGCAAACATACCATAACTTTCCCGGTAATTTTTAGTGATCCAATACGCATACAATTTTGCCACACCATAAGGACTGCGTGGATAAAAAGGCGTGGTTTCCGATTGAGGGACTTCTTGAACCATCCCGTACAATTCACTGGTAGAGGCCTGATAAAATTTAGTGCGCGATTCCAATTTCAAAATACGAATGGCTTCCAGAATTCGAAGCGTTCCAAGTGCATCGGCATTGGCTGTATATTCGGGTGTTTCAAAACTTACTTTAACATGGCTCTGCGC
>CAWUNH010000355.1:0-1841 GCA_963923435.1 uncultured bacterium | reverse complement strand
ACCTAAGCCTTCGTCGGCAGCGTCAGATGTGTATAAGAGACAGATAATAAATTTGGAATAGCGCCAACATCTTCTCGGGCAACTAAAAAGTACGTGTTTGCATTTGGGTATAAAGTATATAAATGCAAAAAATCCCCCCCTGAAAATGGATAAAAAACAAACGAGGTGTCAATTTTTTTACTGTATCCCAAACAATTTGAAATCCAATTAGACATTTTATTTAATCTGTTAGATTTTAAATTATCCCATTTATTGCGAATAAAACGATTGTAATTAATAAAAGACAAGCAGTTATTAAAATTATGTTTAAAAGGCATGCTTTTTCCTGCAATTAAATACGATAATTGAGTATTAAAGGTGTCAATTGGATTTATTTTGATTATTTTTTTTGCTGGTTTTGCCTGGGTTAAATCATGCTTTTTATCAATTGGTTTTTCTTGGGGAAACGACAAGCTCATTGCACCATAAAATATGCTAAAACATACAATTCCGAAAAAAATACTGACTGAAAAATTTACTTTCATTTTTTATTTGGTTTTTTATAGTTTGTTTTTTTAACACCTGGTACCGGATATCGTTCATTGTATAAAAATTTTTTATAAATAGTTGTTGAAACAGATTTAAGAGTATGATTGGTGGAGTCTATTAAAAAATAGGGATTAAAAGAAAAATCCTTATAACGTGTTTCAAAATGAAGATGAGGTCCATCGGAACGCCCGGTTGAACCGCCGAGTCCAATAGGCTGCCCGGCTTTAACAAAAGTATTTATTCCAATCAAAAGCTTACTCATGTGGCCATAAAGGGTTTCCAATCCGTTTAAATGTCGAATTATTATACAATTACCATATCCGCCTTTATTAAATTGAGCGTAACGGATGATTCCATCAAAGGCAGCGTATATGGTATCACCAATAGTTAAAAAAATATCCAATCCATGGTGTATTTTACCCCATCGCATACCATACCCCCAATACAACTTTCCGTACCAAGTCATTTTAAATTGTTTCGGGTCATTAACTAAAGTAAAAAGCAACGTATCTGAGAGATCTTTTTTTGAAACATTATAATATACAAAAAGATCGTTTGTTATCCAACGCTCTTTAAAAATTGTATCGTGTTGCAATAAATAACTGACATACGACTGCGAGGTGTCTGCAGCTTGGGAGTTGAATTGAGAATAATTATTGTTTTGAGCAAAATAAATATTAAAAATAAAAATTAGAAATATTAAATTTCGCATTATTTGGTTTTTAAAAAATTATTGTATTCGTTTTTGAAATAATAGTACGCATCGATTAAATGACCGCTTTTATAATTGCCTTTTTCATCAATTTGTAACATTTCAGCCTCAATGGGTTTATATTTTCTGATCCAAAATCTAAATTGATCACCTTCGGCTTGATTTTTTAATGGCAAATAATGGGTTATTGAATCTTTAATGTCGATTTGTTTAAAATAAGTTTTTTCTTTATAAGCAATAAAAAGTTTAGCGGATTGAGGCACCCACCATCTAATGTATTTTGATCCAAAGTCAGAAACCCTTAAGCAGCCAATACTGTTGGGTGTTCCTAACATTCCATTTGGCAAATAATTCAGTGCAACTTCGTGGATACCATTTTGCCGCATGGCTTTTGGATATTCTTTAGATGGAACCATTAGAATAAAATTTGGCAATTGTACGCCACCTGTAAAAAAAGTTACTTGATTGTTTCCTCCGCCCAGTTGTTTGTCATGTTGTATATCGAGGCTGTCGTAACTGCGTTGTGTTTCCCAATTTTTGCTGTTTAATCGGTACATTCCTGCATAATACCTGTCTCTTATACACATCTCCGAGCCCACGA
>CAWUNH010000354.1:0-1845 GCA_963923435.1 uncultured bacterium | reverse complement strand
TACAGAACGCGGTATACGTTCAAAATCGATTTTTAGCCTTAACAGTTAGTTTTTTAATACTCAATAAATAAAATCATATGGTTTTGCTCTTGCTGGAATTAAATTAGTTAAAATCCAAGGATTCAAAGCTGTAAACGTTTCAATATTAACTTTAAGTTTATTGGCAATAATTTGCGCTTCGGTGTCCTTTTTAATTTGAATGGATTGCGTTTTAATTTTGGTACGGTTTGACACGTTCATGGAGGTCACCATTTCTTTGTACACTATTATTTTATAGATAAAAGTTCGTGTTTCGGAATTTAGTTTTAGTTTAAAAAAATCTTCGGTTTGTTGTTTTAAAATTAACTTTTTCACGCCCTCAATTCCCATATTATAAGAAGCCAACACCATCACCCAAGAAGAGAAATACATTTTAGAATCTTTAAAAAAACGTGCAGCCGATTGAGTAGATTTAACAGGATTTAAACGTTCGTCAATAAGAGAATCAATTTGCAACCCGTATTGTTTTCCTGTGGTTTCCATAAATTGCCAAAAGCCTTTAGCACCCGCCGGAGAAATTGTGTTGGTGAGTTGACTTTCAGCAAAAACAGCGTAAAACAAATCTTCTGGAATATCATACGATTTAAATATGGGCAGCAATATAGGGACCCATTTTTCAATTGAAGGTTTTAATGCTAAACAGGCATTATGGGTGTTAATTTTTAAATATTCAGATTTTAAACCAGATTGTACGTTTGGACGGTAAAAAGGTATGGGTTCTGAACAAAACTCAGTTTTTGTAAATTCACTAATTTGAAAAAACGTTTGTGTTCGTTTGGTATAGGAGCGTTTAGATTGAATTTTAACGGGAAAAATAATTAAAAAAAATAAACCTAATAAAAAAAATACAATATACCACTTGACAATAACTTGTGTTGACTTGATTCGTTTATTTATTTTGAAAACGTTAAACATGTGTTTCCTGTTTGTGAAACAAGGTCAACAGGAACAGAGCCGTAAATACTGAAATAAAGTAAATAATGGCAAAACTTAACATGCTTGAATTGGAATTAGTATGAATAACATAAGCTAAATAGCCACCCAAAACCGTTATAATGGCGTATAAAATACTAACCCATCCTACTTTAACTCCCCTGGAATATAACGCATGTGTAGTATGATCTCGCCCACCAATAAAAGGTGAACAACCTTTTGAAATCCGTTTTATAAAAACAATTGCAGTATCCGAAACAGGGGCAATAAACAATAAAATTGCAGGTATTGATTGCTTAAAAAAATTCTGCCATTGAAATTCAATCTCATTAATTTTGGTAGACAATAACAAATCAATACTAAAACAAGCTAATATAAGTCCCAAAAACTGACTGCCCGAATCGCCCATAAATATTTTAGAGGGATGAAAATTGTATATCAAAAATCCACTGATTGAACCAATTAAACCAAGGCTTAATAAAAATTCAATATTCCAGAGCCCATAGCGTTGGTAGGATATTAAGGTAAAAAAAATACAAATAACCAATGATACCAAAGCAACAACGCCGTCCATATTGTCTAACAAATTAATGGCGTTCATGATAAAAACCACCCAAAAAACCGTTAACAAATAATTAAGTGTGGGGTGCTGTGTAATTTGAATGGAATGACCGGTAAAAGATAAAACCAAACCACATATTACCTGACTCATAAATTTTATCATTGGCTGGGTGTTGTATGCATCATCTGCAAATCCCATTATAAAAGCAATAACCGTAGTAATAAAAATACCTAACAATTGGATATTTAACTGCGTTTCTTGATTGGGTATAAAAAGTAAAAAAATTATACAAAATAAAAATGTTAAAAACA
>CAWUNH010000353.1:0-1854 GCA_963923435.1 uncultured bacterium | reverse complement strand
CGTTCGGGTTTTTAGCAGTTCATTATCGGCACCAAAATTAAAACCTATATACAAGCAGGTTTGAGGTTTTAAAACTTGCAACAAATCATTAAAAAGATTGGCATTTCGATAGGGCGTTTCTATAAAAAAAACGGCCTTTTGTTCCAGTTCGGAGGCATGTTCCAATTCCTTTAGTTTTTGAATTCTCTTTCTGGGCTCAATGGGCAAATATCCTTCAAATGAAAAACGCTGTCCAGACAAACCACTGGACATAATTGACCTGGTTATAGCACTTTCTACACCTATTATGCGAATGTGAATGTTGTTAAAATGCGCTTGTAAAATTAATTCTGTGCCGGGATCTGCTATGGCCGGGCATCCGGCATCGCTCATTAAAAACCAGGGGTATTCATCTTGCGCGATAGAATGGATCCATTGGATTCTGTCCATAGCATTGGTATGTTCGTTCAATAAATGCCAGTCTACCGCTTGGGTATCGGAATGCCCCAATCGGTTTAAATGCCGCTTTCCCATTTTTAAGCTTTCAACAATTACATTGCGGGCCTGTTTTATGGTATTTCGTATTAGCGGGTGCTGATACAGTCCATCCGATTCATGTAAAGGAACCGGAATCAAAATTAATTGTCCCATAACATTTCTAAATTTCTTAAAAAAAACACGAAATTAGCACATGCTGGGGTTAAAACTAAACACCGATCCGTTTTGGGCAAAAAAAGCAGAAGGAAAATTAAACGAACTCTTAACCGACCATGCGTATTGTGAGCAAAAAGCGGCCAGCCATGCCATCAGTCTTGTAATTGGGTGGCCCGAACACCTCGATTTGGTTTCTTCTCTGATTGCCATTGCGCGAGAAGAACTGGAACATTTTAATTTAGTTATACAGGAAATTAAGAAAAGAGGCTTTCGTCTGGGGTTTGAACGAAAGGACGATTACGTTAACAAACTCATGCAGTTTGTTAAAAAAGGAAGTTCCAGGGAAATCTTACTCATTGAACGTTTATTATTTGCTGCTATGATTGAAGCCCGAAGCTGCGAACGTTTTAAACGCCTCACCGAAACGCTTGAAGATCGAGAACTGGCTAATTTCTATTATACTTTAATGGTAAGCGAAGCCCATCATTACAAGCAATTTATTGAATTTGCCAAATTTTATGCTCCCAAAAATTACAATGTAAACAACCGTTGGCAAGAATGGATTGAATTTGAGAGCAACCTTATTACACATTACGGAAACTCTGAACACATTCATGGCTAAAATTCGGCAGTACCCTAAAATACTCGTTATTCAAACCGCATTTATTGGAGATGCCATTTTAGCCAGCTCTGTTTTAGAGAGCATTTACGCTCAGTTTCCGGAGGCTAATCTAAATCTTTTGGTTCGTTCGGGAAACGATGCGCTCTATAAAAACCATCCGTTTTTAAAGCGTTGTTGGGTTTGGAATAAACAAAAAAATAAAATCCTTCATTTAATAAAACTTATTGTTTCAATCCGAAAAGAGCGTTTTAATGCAATAATCAATTTACACCGCCACTTAAGTTCGGGACTTATTTCCGGATTTTCCAAAGCTGATTATGTTTGCGGGTTTAAGCAAAATCCATGTTCTTTTTTATTTCATTACAGGGTTTCCCATCGATTGGCATTAGGTTTACATGAAACGCAACGGTATTCTGAGTTATTGGCTGAATTTGAGGATTGTCGCTATAAAAAACCCAAACTGTATCCCGATTATAATTCTTTGAAATTAAAAAATTTAAATCTGCAATTTAAATATGTGGTCATTGCACCCGGATCGGTATGGTTTACAAAACAGGCTCCGCTTAAACTATGGATCGAACTTTGTAAAAAACTGGTAT
>CAWUNH010000352.1:0-1866 GCA_963923435.1 uncultured bacterium | reverse complement strand
ATGGTTAATTATTCTCAAAGTATTTTTTAATTGTTAAATTTTATGTTCTATGTAAATAAATGGTTTAAAAATGTTTAACCCCTTGGGGAGTTAATATTGGTATTTTAGTTACTTTAACTTTGCGAAAATTTAATCCCATGAAAAAAATCTTTTACCTTTTTTTAATCGTGTACGTATGGACGTTTAAAGCCCATGCGCAATTTACCAGTGGCAACTTGGTAGTATTACAAGCCGGAGATGGCACAAATGCACTAACAAACACCGGAAATCCAATTATCCTCAGAGAATTTACTCCTGCCGGATTACCCGGTTTTAGTTTAAATGTTCCGGCTTCAGGAACGGCGGCCCTGGTTATTCGGGGAAATGCAACTTCGGAAGGTTATTTATCCCGGTCTGCCGATAACAACTTTATAGTGTTTGGCGCCTATTTGGCTGCCTTACCTAATACCACGGTATTAAACACCTCTACGGCCGCTCAAATACAACGCGCCATTGGACTGGTTAATAATGCGGGAACCCTTTCCATTGGAGCCATAAGCAATGCCACTTTTGCGGGCAGCGATATGCGTGCGGCGGCCGCCAGCAACAACGCACATTTTTGGGCCAACACCGCCAGTCAGGGCTCTGCTTATTTTGGCAGCGGTTCTCCAAACAATATTCAGTCGGGTAAACTCAACATGCGTGCGCTGGCTGTTTTTAACGGACAATTGTACGCGTCTTCGCAAGTTACCACCGGATTGCCCTCGGATATTGGCGTATATGCCGTAGGCAACGGAACCCCTGTGGCTTCAGGCCAAACCATGACCACCATTATTAATACAGGAGCAGGATCTCAGCCCGGTCAGTTTTTTTTTAATGCGGGCGGCACCATTTGCTACATTGCCGACGCGCGTTCGGTTGCGAATGGCGGCGGAATTCAAAAATGGATTTATTCTGCCAATACCTGGTCATTGGCCTATACCCTTCCCACAGGAACCACCAGCGCCGGAGCTTTCGGAGTGGTGGCCGACTTCAATGGCAACAACCCTCTAGTTTATGCTACAACAACGGAAAGCTCTGCAAACCGATTGGTTGGCATCATCGATCAAGGAGCCAATTCCAATTATACGACCTTAGCCACAGCAAGTACCAGCAATACAATTTTTCGTGGCCTGTGCCTGGCTCCCAATACTTCGACCTGTTTGCCTCCGGTAGTTAACAACATTGCTCAAAACAGTCCGGTATGTTCCAATGCTGCCCTGCAATTAAGCGTGAATGCCGGCGGAAGCGCGCCCTATACCTATACATGGTCTGGAGCGGGTCAATTTAACTCAATTTCCATTGCCAATCCCACAGTTGCCAATCCAAGCAGCGGAGCCTATACGGTTATAGTTTCCAATGCCTGCGGCACCAGCAGCGCTGCTGTAAACGTAAGCGTTAATGCCGCACCGACGCTGCAGGTAAATTCGGCCACCATTTGTACCGGAGGAACGGCAAGCTTAAGCGCCTCCGGGGCCACTTCGTACACCTGGTCCAACGGATCCAATACCAGCAGCATTGTGGTAAGTCCCAGCCTCAGTACAACCTATACCTTAACCGGAACCGCCAATGGCTGTGTAGGAGCTTCGGTTATTGCAACGGTAGTAATATCCGGTTCGGTGAATTTAACGGTAAACTCTTCTACCGTTTGCAGCGGTTCCTCTGCCACTTTAAATGCTTCCGGTGCTTCCAGCTACACCTGGAATACCGGTGCCAATACCAATGCCATCGTGGTGAGTCCCAGCGTAACCACGCAATATACTGTTATAGCCACTGCCTCGGGCTGCAATGGCACCTTTGTTGCAAATGCCTCGGTGTTTGTAAACAGCTTGCCAACTGTTAATTTAG
>CAWUNH010000351.1:0-1866 GCA_963923435.1 uncultured bacterium | reverse complement strand
GTCTTATTGATGAAATAGAAATTTCTTAACAAGTTTACAATTTGATGGATTTGCTAGTATTTTTGATGCTGTGCAGCAATACCACCAGTTAATATCGGATATCTTAAACAAGGGTGTAATTAAACACGATCGAACGGGAACCGGCACCAAAAGCCTCTTTGGATATCAAATGCGCTTTAATTTGCAGGACGGATTTCCCTTACTTACTACCAAAAAATTACATACCAAAAGTATAATTCACGAATTGCTATGGTTTTTAAAAGGTGAAACCAACACGGCTTATCTCAAATCAAACGGGGTCAGTATTTGGGATGAATGGGCAGATGCCGAAGGGAACTTAGGGCCCATTTACGGATACCAATGGCGTTCTTGGACAGGAGCCGATGGTACAACCATTGATCAAATGCATCAGGTTCAAGATCAAATCCGTGTCAATCCGGATTCCAGACGCCTGATTGTAAGTGCCTGGAATGTGGCAGACATTCCTAAAATGAAATTACCGCCCTGCCATGCCTTTTTTCAGTTTTATGTTGCAGAAAATACATTAAGTTGCCAATTATACCAACGCAGCGCCGATGTGTTTTTGGGAGTGCCATTTAATATTGCCTCCTATGCCCTCCTTACAATGATGATGGCCCAATCAACCGGACTTAAACCGGGCAACTTTGTTCATACCCTGGGCGATGCACATTTGTATTTAAACCATATCGAACAGGCAAAGCTGCAACTCACGCGCGATACACGTCCCCTGCCTCAAATGCGAATTAATCCGCAACGAAGCTCTATTTTTGATTTTATTTTTTCGGATTTTGAACTGGTAAATTACCATCCGCATCCGCATATTAAAGCCCAAGTTGCCATTTAATGCTCGGAACGCTCCTCCATAAAGGTTGTACGTTTAAGGTAGATTTTTTTAAACCCATTGATATTTCTATACCGGCTAAAGCTTCTGAAAGTTCTGTCAGAGCTTGGTACCAGCCGCCCATGCGGTCTACCCCCGTACGTATGGATCAGTGGATTGGATCTGTGGCTGAGGGCGGCCATGTTAATTTTAACGATTTAACAATTAATCCGCATGCGCATTGTACGCATACGGAATCGGTTGGACATTTAACTTCGGAATTGTACAGTGTACACCATATTTTTAAACGTTATTTTTTTTTAGCAAACCTGGTTACCTTATTGCCCCGTATAAAACCCGGCAACCAAGACCTGATTATTTGCGGAAGTGATTTGCAATTGGATTCCTCCGTATGGCCTGCAGAAGCTTTGGTGGTGAGAACCCTTGGAAACAGTTTGGCTAAAATGCATCAAAATTACAGCCATACCAATCCGCCCTATGTGGACGAAGATTTTATTTCAAAATTGCATACCCAAGGAATTGAGCATTTATTAATAGACCTGCCCAGCATTGATCCTGAATCCGATGGAGGAGCCTTGTTACGTCACCGTCAGTTTTGGAATATGCCCCAACAATCCGATTCAAACAAAACACTGACCGAACTGGTTTATATACCAAATTCAATTCCGGACGGATCTTATTTATTGGAACTCCAGTTGGCTCCTATTGAAAACGACGCGAGTCCAAGCCGACCTATCTTGTATAAGGTTTTTTAATTAAGGAGCAGTTGATTTAAACCGCAGGTCCGTTAAGCTTTCCAAAAAGCTTACGAGGTCTGTTTTTTCTTGCTCTGTAAGGCCCAGGGGTTGATTGAGTAAAGGATCTCTTCCAAGGGCATTTGAAACTTTTTTATCCGGGAAATTATAATACTCCACCACCTCATACAGCGTTTTAAACATTCCATTATGCATATAAGGTGCTGTAAGTGCTATGTTTCGAAGTCCGGGCGTTTTAAAGGCTCCCAG
>CAWUNH010000350.1:0-1868 GCA_963923435.1 uncultured bacterium | reverse complement strand
ACCGAAGCATTGGGCACATTAACACCTACTTCTATAACCGTGGTGGCAACCATTATCTGCGTTTGGCCTTTCACAAAGCGGTTCATTTCAAAGGTTTTTTGCTCATTGCTCATTTTACCATGAACAATGCTAATTTGAAAATGAGGTGGTTGAAACTCCTGAACCAAAGATTCGTAACCTTGCTGAAGATTTTGATAATCCAGTGTTTCACTTTCCTCAATTAACGGATACACCACATAAATTTGCCGCCCTTGTTCAATTTGAGCCCGCATAAACCCCAAAACCGAAAGCCGTTGGGATTCAGTGGCATGTCGGGTAATTATGGGTTTGCGACCGGGAGGGAGTTCGTTAATAAGGGTGCAGTCCAAATCGCCGTATACCGTCATGGCAAGGGTTCTGGGTATCGGAGTAGCGGTCATAACCAAAACGTGCGGCATGGTTTCCATGGAGGGTTGGGTTAGTTTAGCCCGTTGCGCAACACCAAACCGGTGTTGTTCATCAATAATTACCAAACCCAGCCGATTCATTGGTATTCCGTCTTCAATTAAAGCATGTGTGCCAATAAGGACCGAAACCCGGTTTTCGCGCAGTGCTGTATTTATTTCGTGTCGATCCCGAGCAGCAGTAGAACCGGTTAATATTCGAACTTGAATACCTAAGGGGTTCAATACATTTGAAATTCCTTGATAATGCTGTTGGGCCAATATTTCCGTAGGCACCATCAGCCAGGTTTGATACCCGTTGGAATGTGCAATTATTGCAGCCATAACCGCCACAATCGTTTTACCGCTCCCAACATCCCCCTGCAATAACCGGTTCATGGGGCTGTTTTGTTTTAAGTCGTTATGAATTTCTTTTATGGCTTGTTTTTGAGCCTGGGTTAATTCAAAACCCAATTGCGAATAAAAGGTGTTAAAAAGCGGTCCAATAATGGGCATAGACACAGAAGGCTTTTGGGCTTTTTGACGCAGGCGCAGGCGTTGCATTCGAAGCTGCAATGCCAACATTTCTTCGTATTTAAGTCGTTTGCGGGCATCTTCCAAGGCTTGCGGGTCTTTTGGAAAATGAATTTGATTAAAGGCCGTGGACCTTGAAATACAATTTAAAGTACTCTTTACAAGCTCTGGCAGACATTCCGGAAGATCGCTAATACCCGAAGACAACACTTGACGAATAATTCGTTTTATGGCATTGGAGTCCAGTGATTTTGATTTTAAAAATTCGGTCGTGGAATATACAGGGTCTAAATGGGCTCCTTGATATTGTTCAAACTCCGTAAGGGAGGTGAGCTCGGGATGCGCAAAACTTAAACTGTTTTTAAAACGGGTTGCTTTTCCAAAAACCACCCATTTAGAGCCTGTTACTATGCGTTTTTCCATCCATTTGACGCCTTTAAACCAAACCAATTCTACACATCCGGTATCATCGCAACATACGGCATGGAGTCTTTTTTTAAATCCAGAACCCTGAATTTGAACCTTTGTAATGTTTCCTTTTATTTGAATAAACTCCTCCCGTTCTGTAATTTCTGAAATTTTATAAACTAAGGTCCGGTCGTTGTACCGAAACGGAAAATGAAAGAGTAAATCTTTTAGTGTTTCAATATTTAATTCCGCTTTTAACCACAATGCACGCTGCGGTCCAATGCCTTTGATATACGTAAGCGGTGTATGCCATTGCATGTTTAAAATTACAATTCCTATTTTTACATTTTGTTGCGGTCGCTTAAATATATTCTTTGTTGTTTAACGTGCAGTACCCTGTTGTCTCAATCCACCATTACACTGGACAGCCTTTCCAATTCGTTTTCACATCCCTCTCGGGTTGATCTACAAATATTAACCGAACACACCCTTATGGATCAACGG
>CAWUNH010000349.1:0-1878 GCA_963923435.1 uncultured bacterium | reverse complement strand
TATACAATTTTAAAAAAATTAACGACGATTCGTTAAATAAAATATTTAAGCTTGAGACCAGTCTTCAAAAAAAAGAAATTCAATTGTTAAATGCCGTCCATTTAAAAGATGAATTGTATTCGTTTTATTCAAATTTCGAAGATTCGGTTGGAGCGGCGCCGCTTGCAATATTATTAAAACTAAAAAACAAGTCTGAATCTTTTGTGGAATCTGAAAAAAATAAAGTTCCTAAAATTCAATCTATTGTATTAGACAGCGCTGTTTATAATCCAAGAATTGCCCAACAACAAAAATCAATTTTGCAAGATTCTATAAACCTCCGAAATGCTGAAATTGAAATTAAAAACACCAACTATGAATTAAGCTGGAAGAATTGTGTTGAGCCCAACAAGCCTGTAAAAAATGAAGTAGAAAAAAATGAGGTAGAAAAAAATGAGGCAGAAAAAAATGAAGTTACCTGCGATACCTGCGAATGCATTAACCAAAAAGCCAAATTAAAAAAAGACCTTTTGTTATACACCTACCAACGCGATTCTATTACCCTTCAAAAAGCTCGTAATATTTTAATTTCCCAGCATTTGGCTCAATTAAAAACCAGCCGGATTGCGGCATTTAAAAACAGCAAACGGTCTTCGGTTTTAGGAAGAACGGCTTTAATTTTATGGTATTTTATAATTTTATCCATCTCCCTTGCATTAGGCCTTGTTTTGTTTGCAAGAGTTAATCATGCATTGTACAACCTTTCCCACGATGGTAGTCCGTATTTTGTTGCCTCTGAATTTAATGCTGCAAAAAGTTTAAATCCAAAACAACCCTTTTTGGGTATGGGAATAAGCCTCTTTGCTTTTATATACTTAAGCGTAAGTACAACGACCTGGTATTATAATCCAAAACAAATTGTTAAAAAGGCTTGGGGCGAAATGGGTAAAATTAAAACCGAAGTTTTAAATTCACATTATTTTAATCCAACCCACTGGAACAAAAAGTGGGCCGTAGATTATTGGACTGGATTTAAAAATGCCGGTACTATCCAAAAGCCGGTTAAAGACACAACCGCTGCAGCGGCCGACACCTTAACTACCGCCAACAAGGCTACAAATAAAGACGCCAATAGTGGCTCGTACAATGTAATTGCCGAAAAAGCCTATTTTTATTCTGAGCCTTCTGAAGATAAAAAACAAAAAGCCTATTTAATATCTGGGCAATCCGGAACATACACCCAACTATCTAATGGCTTTTTGTTTACAACCTTTTATAATGAAGAAGGCGCTAGTACAAGCGGTTGGATTCTTATTAAAGATGTTGAAGGGGTTTTAGAATAAACTTATAGCTAGGTCCATCTGACAAGGCCCAAAACCGATAGGTACCGTGTTTCGAGTTGCCATAGTGTATTAATACACTGGCCCTTGTAATGGGTATTTGCCTGTTTAAAACTGCATTTATTTGGGTTTACAATTAATAACGTTTAATACGGTTTTAAAAACCTGGTTAATGGGGCCAGGCAAATTTTATCAATTTATAATAACAGAATTGTTATTATAAATTTTTTATTGATTTTTTACGCATCGAACATAGTGCCCCATTATCCAAGAATTGCTGTTTTTTATAAGGGCCATGCTTCCGTTTTCATATTGCACCAATGAATATGTAAATGTGTTTTTGTTTTCATTTACATTGCTGTTGTTTTCCAATTCACACCAAAAGGTAACGCTGGTTCCAATATCACCGCAACCTACATCGCGCCACTGCGCAGTAAATAATCAAATGGTCAAATGATCAAATAAATTATTCCCGATGTTATCGGGAATCCCTGAGGCAACGAACAGAAAACCCATCCCCCTTACTGCCGTCGTTTCTGAATACATTGCCATCGTAGTA
>CAWUNH010000348.1:0-1888 GCA_963923435.1 uncultured bacterium | reverse complement strand
GCGACTTTTCATTCACAATCAATTGTTGTTAAGGCGTCTTAAGCCCTTAAAGGCACATATATACTCTACGGCAGAGGCTGAAACTCAATATCAGTGGTTGTTTTCAAGCTATATTATATACCCTCACCAAAACAGCTCTGTTTTTTTATTTGGTATTAAAAAGGGGCGAGTACTCGAAACGCTGCGAGAAGAATTAGCCCACTCCCTGGCAAAAAAATTACCTGAAAGGGTATTTGTAAGCCGCCCGCTTTCCAATAAAAGTCCCTTGCTGCGTCTGTGTGCCAAATTAAAAATTGGTTTGCAGCATCAGTCGCTCACCGAATTACAGCTAAATCCGATTAAACAATGGCCCGAAACCGAATGGGTTTTTTTTACCTCTAAAATTTTACTGGAAAGTTATTTTAATGCCTCCCCTCCTTACACCAAGGTTCGCTATGCCTGTTGGGGCGCCGACCTGGCCAAACGTTTGCGTCAAATGGGTTGCCGGGCCGATTTTATTGGAGCTACCCAGCGGCCGCCATTATTAGCCAAACAATTTCAACTGATTTTAAAAAAAGACCGTGTTGTTTTTCCGGTAATAAAAAACGCTCCTTCGGGTATTGGCTCTTTAATGACCGGATCCCACGTAATATTATTAGAGATGGGGGTTCAAAAACAAAGTACATTACATTTAGCTGAAACCTTTGACATGGCATTTTTAAACAACTTGCAACAAACCGAAGCGTTTATAAAAAATCGTGCTACCGCCCGAACTTATGTGGTATCGAGCCGTTCTGCCGGAAAATTAATTTTAAGCCGCGGTATTAAAGCCGTTCAGGAATGGGAAGGATTTGACGACTTTGGAATTTGGATGGGAATTCAACAATTTAAATAATTACAGCGTTTGGTACTCGTTCCAAACAAATTCCATCAGTTCGTTCATGTACGCGGCGCTAAAATTAAATTCAATGCCCGCAAGTGCATACAGTTCGGGTAAACTGCGGGTATACCCCAACGCCAGAGCAGCTTTGTATTTTTTTAAAGTTTCTTTTGGGTTTTGTTTGTAATTACGCCAAAGCGCAATGGCGCCCATTTGAGCTATTCCGTATTCGATATAATAAAATGGCACTTCAAAAATATGCAATTGAGCCTGCCATTTGCGGGCTAAATCCTGAAAAAGGCCCGAATAATCTACCTCTGTATTTCCAAACCGGTCCATGATGTTTGTCCATTGATTGCGGCGCCATTTCAGCGTATGATGCGGATCTTGGTACAACGCATGTTGAAACGCATCCACTGCTGCAATCCAGGGTAAGGTGTCTATAACGCCCTCGAGCTGTTGTTGTTTGGCCCGTTTTAATTCTTCGGGCGTTTTAAAAAACACATGCCAGTGTTCCATGCTCATTAATTCCATGCCCATACTGGCCAACTCGGCCATTTCAGAGGGCGGGGACTGATACGCCATTTGGGTTAAATCCTGATATAAAAACGAATGTATGGCATGTCCGCCCTCGTGAACCATGGTTACCAAATCACGGTGAAGCCCTACGGCGTTCATAAAAATAAAAGGCAGCTTGCTTTCGTATAAGGGGTATTGATACCCGCCGGGAGATTTGCCTACCCGGCTTTCAAGATCCAGGCGGCCCAGTTGTTTCATTTTAATCAAGCAGTCGGCAAAATACACATCCATCTCCGAAAAACAGGCAATGGTTTTTTCAAGTAAATCGGCTCCATTTTCAAAGGGTTTTAAAGGGCTAAGGCCATCTACTTCAACCGAGGTGTCCCAGGGCCGGTAAGTGTTTAATTTTAAACGTTCGCGCCGCAGGCGCTCTTTTTTACGGTAAATAGGAACGGCAACCCTTTCAATGGCCTGATGAAATTTAAAACAATCTTCGACCGTGTAATCCAA
>CAWUNH010000347.1:0-1907 GCA_963923435.1 uncultured bacterium | reverse complement strand
TTTTTCAAGCAGAAGACGGCATACGAGATTCCTCTACGTCTCGTGGGCTCGGATGCGCACATTCAAATTTTTATTGACGGTGACCGTGCGGTAACCCTGCAGGATTGTGTGCAGTTAAGCCGGCATATAGAATCGCTGCTGGACCGCGATCGCTTAGATTTCAGGCTGGACGTTAGCACTCCGGGTGCCACCGAGCCCCTGCTATTGCCCCGCCAGTATCCCAAACACCGCGGGCGGATTCTGGCCGTAGAAACGCAGGATGGATCCTCCGTTACCGGAACCCTGGAAGCCTGCACCGAAGAGGGCATAACGCTGCACTATTCCGTTCGAGAACCCAAGCCGCTGGGCAAAGGAAAGCATACGGTTCATAAAACGGCGGTATTGCCCTATCCCTTAATAACCAAAGCCATTGTTCAACTCCCATTTCAATAATATAAATCAAACATACCATGGAAACCTCAAATCTGATTGAATCGTTCTCAGAATTTAAAGATGTAAAAAACATTAACAAGGCAACGCTAATGAGTATCATTGAAGATACGTTTCGCAGCGTTTTAATCAAGCGTTTTGGCTCGGATGAAAATTACGACATCATTGTAAATCCCGATAAAGGCGACGTTGAAATTTATAAAAACCGCACCGTTGTAGACGATGAGTTTGCCGAAGACTCCTTTGATTACAACGAAAACATGCACATCAGCCTGACGCAAGCCAAAAAAATTGATGAAGATTTTGACATTGGCGAAGAGGTGTCTGAAAAGGTAAAACTCGAAGACTTTGGGCGAAGGGCGGTTCTTTCGCTGCGTCAAAATTTAGCCCAGCGCATTTTAGAACTGGAAAAAACCGAAATTTTTAACAAATACAAAGAAAAAGTGGGCGATGTTATTACCGCAGAGGTATATCAGGTTTGGAAAAAAGAAATTTTACTGGTTGATGATGACGGCAACGAATTGATTTTGCCAAAAACAGAACAAATTCCATCCGATTTTTTCAAAAAGGGAGATGCCGTAAAATCGGTTATTTCTCAGGTGGAAATGCGGGGCGGCTCACCGCTTGTTACGGTTTCCAGAACCTCTCCGGTGTTTTTAGAACGCTTGTTTGAAAACGAGGTGCCCGAAATTTTTGACGGCTTAATTACCATTAAAAAAATTGTTCGTGAACCCGGTGAGCGCGCCAAGGTTGCTGTTGAAAGTTACGACGACCGTATTGATCCGGTTGGAGCTTGTGTAGGAATGAAAGGCTCCCGCATCCACGGCATCGTTCGCGAACTAAAAAACGAAAACATTGACGTTATAAATTTCACAGGCAATCAGTCCTTACTGATTCAGCGTGCGTTAAGCCCTGCTAAAATCACGTCTATTAAATTAGATGAAGAGGCCAAGCGCGCCGAAGTGTTTTTAAAGCCCGACCAAATTAGTTTGGCAATTGGAAAAGGAGGCTTTAACATTAAACTGGCCGGCCGTTTAACGGGGTATGAAATTGATGTGTACCGCGATACCGAAATGGGCGCCGAAACCGAAGACGTGGATCTTGAAGAATTTGCCGATGAAATTGAAAGCGAAATTTTAGACGCTTTAAAATCCATTGGCTGCGACACGGCAAAATCTGTTTTGGAAATGGATCGTGAAGATTTAATAAAGCGTACCAACTTAAGCGAAGAGGTGGTAGACGAAGTTATTTCAATTTTTAAATCCGAATTTGAAAACTAATTTCGAAAAAACGCCTGAACTTATTTACATTTAACCCTTAGAAACACTATGTCAGAAGGTTCCAAATTATTACGGCTTAGCAAGGTTGCCAAAGAGTTTAACCTGTCCCTTGCCAAAATTGTTGAGTTTTTGGACCAAAACGGACATGCGGTAGAGGCCAATCCGAATGCAAAAATTGGCGACGAGGCCTATACCCTG
>CAWUNH010000346.1:0-1914 GCA_963923435.1 uncultured bacterium | reverse complement strand
AAACTGCCCATAAATGCGGGGTCTATTTTTCGGGTCAATTTAGTAAGATAGAGTATATTGCCAATCATGCGTTCTCCCCAAAAAGCACTTACGTAAAACCATAAAAACTGACTGATTCGGGCAGACTGCTGGGCCGGAAGCATGGAAAATTTTGAAAATTTTTGAGATTTAATTACATCGTATAAGGTTAAATCGGCAGATTCCGAAAATCCTTCAGACAAATAAAGGGCCAGGCCTTCTGTAAACCAGGCAGGAATGTCCATAAAGGTTCCATTTCGATAGGTTTCTCCAGTTGTACCGCTAAATAAAATTTTTTGAATCATCCACTGTGCAAGTGCGTACCTAATTTGACGCTCCAAATCAGAGAGTTTTCCATTTGAAAACACAAAAATTTTATCTCCAACAAATCGGGTGGTGCCTCCAATATTGGACTGGTCGGATACAGAATATCCCACATTGCTTTGCTGAAAATCGCTTTGAGTATTAAATACCAAAATACTAAGGGGGTCTGTTGGTGTGTAATCGAGACGTTTTTGCATGAGCGCAAATTCTTTGTGCGCAGAAACCGAAGCGAATTTGGCCAAATCAAAACCTCCTTGGTAATAGTATATTTTTAGCGGCCCATGATCGATATACTGCCAAAAAAACGGTTTAAACTGAACCCGGTTTTTACCAAACTCCATTTGATGTCCGTAGTTAAACTGAGCTTTTAATGCAAACGTGCACAACAAACAAAGGATGCCAATACTCCGCATCATGCGTTAAAAAGAAATGTTATTGTAAAGCATCATCGGACTTCTGATACATAAAATGATACAGCAGGTATACGCTGATTCCAACCAACACAAAGGCCATGGTTTGATGCAAGGCCGCCAACAGGACCGGAACCTTATAAAGCAGGGTGTAAATTCCCAACATAATTTGTGCGGTTAGGGCGTATAATAAAGCTGTTAATCCGTTTTTTTGTTGCGGATTGCACGCATGGTGTCGGCTTCTCCATAACAATACCAACAAAGTAAAACACACAACAAAGGCCAGGGTTCGGTGGACAAACTGAATGCCGGATGGATTTTCAGAAATACGGTGTAACCATGAGCCCTCAGTTAACATTGAATCGGGGATCCATTGATCGCCCATTTTTGGCCAAGAATTGTAAATATGACCGGGGCGTATTTTAGTTTGATGGCCACTTACGTAACCGGCCGTAAAGGCTCCCCAAACTAGCTGTAAAATAAGTAAAGATATAAAAACAACATGGTATTTAAACAAGGGATGCCGTTGTAAAACCGTGGGCGTTTTCCATTTTAAAATAATAAACAGTAGGGTGGAAAATACCAAAAGGGCGCTCATAAAATGGGTTGCAAGGCGGTAATGACTTACGGCGGGTTTTGAAATTAATCCACTGTACACCATCCACCAACCAATCAGACCCTGAAGCAGTCCCAATCCAAAAACCAAAATTAAACCGGGCCACATAAACCCTTTGATTCGTTTTTTAATTAGCAAAAACAATAGGCCAATAATAAATACATATCCCAGCGTTCGTCCTAACATACGGTGAATGTATTCCCACCAGAAAATGGATTTAAATTGCGACAAGCGCATGTCATGATTCACTTTAACAAATTCCGGACTGGTTTGATATTGAGCAAAACGCTCGTTCCACTGGGCATCGGACAACGGAGGTATACTACCCATTACACTCCAATCGGTTATGGACAAGCCGGAATGGGTAAGCCGGGTTAAACCTCCCACAAGAACCATCATATAAACCCAAACAGCGCCCGTACTTAACCAAATTAAAACAAGTCTGTGTTGCGAGGATTTAAACATATTTAAAGGTACATGAATTCAAGGTATAAAATTTAGGGGTCCTCGAATACGCCCAAAGTTACCTGCTGGGTATTTCGGAGT
>CAWUNH010000345.1:0-1915 GCA_963923435.1 uncultured bacterium | reverse complement strand
ACTGTATAATTTTTGTATTACATCTACCGATTGTCCAACATACAACTGAGTACGAGGTAAAAGAGTTTTAATAAAAACAGCAGATTCTGAGGCCTCATGAGCAGCGGTTGTATTTTGCTTATTAGAAATTGATGAAGCTGAATTAATTATTTCAATACTTTGAGCGCTACCTACAAACACTTTATTTTGAATTTTAAATTTAGGTCCCGATATGGTAAATTTTCCGGTTGTACGGCCAACCAAAACCCAAGAGTATATAAACTGAGAAGAAGTTTGACCGTTGATCCATTGAAAATTACTGCTTTGATTAGGACCCGAGAGGACCGTTAAATTGCTAAAGTCAGGCCATTTTATTGGTTCATGCTGTTGGTCGGATAAAACGATTCGGTACTCAAAGGTTTGACCCAATGGAATGGTTTTTTCACTGACTTGTATACTCAACGGTTGGCTTTTGGCCCAACTCGATAACAAAACTATTATACAAAGCCAATTACCAGTCGTTTTCATCGTTTGAATTGGATTGAGATTTTGGCTTTTGCTTGGTTTTATCCTGACTCATTAGAGCTTTAAGTAAATTATCAGCTTGTTGACGCGAGGTGCTTTCAGGAGGCGGGGTAGTTTTAGATGAGCTCTGTGAAGAGGCTTGAGATTTAGGCGAATTTTGATTGTTTTGCTTTTGTTTTTGTTTTAATGCATAAGATAAATTATAACGGGTATGCTCGTCTTTTGGATTTAACTTAAGTGCCATTTTTAAATGTTGAATGGCCTCGTTATACTCTTTTCGGTAAATACAAAGTGTTCCCATGTTATGATAAACAAACTGTAAACTATCCTTACCCTTAACTCGTTTACTGAGGGTTTCGAGATATTGCAAAGCTGAATTAGACTGGTTTTGAAGAGCCGAATCCTTGGATGATTGTTGTTTGTAATTTAAAATGTATTTTAAAGCTTGAATGTAGGATAAATTAAATTGCGCAGGGATATATTCAGGATTTTGTTTAAGTGCATCTTTATAATAAAATGCTACCGGATTTAAGTCGGTTGTGTTTAATCGTTTAAGCTTGTGTAATTCGGTATTACCATAATACACCGATTTGGGAGCCTGAGCAAAAGCCGCAGCATTAAAAAGGCAAAATGCCAATACGAGAACACGACTGCGTTTTAAAGCCTTAAATTTTAAATCCAATAAAATGTCTATAAATATTAAAACAAACACCAACCATAAGAATGTTTTATACTGATTTGCATATTTTTGAAAGGATTTTTTACTTGAATTTGTTTTATCCAACTGATCTATTTCTTTAAAAATTTGTTTTAATCCCAAATCGGAGGGAGACGATTGAATGCAAATTCCCTTTGTTTTAAGGGCAATTTGTTTTAAAAGATTCATATTTAAATGGGTAATTACGGTTTCACCTTTACTATTGGTTTTATATCCAACACGTTTTCCGTTTTGAAAATCTGGGATAGGAACACCGGCTTGGGTTCCGATACCAATGGTATGAATGGCTATATCGCGTTTTTGGGCAGTTTCACATATTTCAAGTGCTTTGTCATCGTGATCTTCTCCGTCGGTAATTAATATAATTGCAGAAGAATTGGATTTTGAAGGGGGTATAGATTCTAAAGCCAGATTCAAGGCTTCGGAAATTCGGGTTCCCTGCCGGCTGATTAATTCGGTGTTAATGTCCTGAATAAACGATACTGCAGAAAAATAATCCGGTGTTAGAGCAAATTGTTTTACAGCTTCACCTGCAAATACAATTAATCCAATTCGATGGCCCTCGCATTTTAAAAAAACCTGTTCTAATGCATGCTGAGCCATGGTTAAGCGGTTGGGTTTAAAGTCTTCGGCCAACATACTGTTGCAGCAACCTGTCTCTTATACACATCTCCGAGCCCACGAGACGTAGAG
>CAWUNH010000344.1:0-1917 GCA_963923435.1 uncultured bacterium | reverse complement strand
ATAAGGAGTTTATGTTACAGGTTTATTTAAAATGATACTGCCTAATTTTTCCTACCTTGTTGCTAAATATTTTCGTTGAAAAGCCAATATATACACTATGGTTGCGGATTAACCGCTCCCCCGGAATGGATTAATTTTGATTCTTCACCAACACTTAGAATTCAAAAAATTCCTTTGTTGGGAAAGCTGTTAAAAAAGAAACTCAATGTGGTTTTTCCTGACAATGTATTGTATGGCGATATAACCAAAGGTTTGCCAATTACCAAAAGCAGTGCCGATGGCGTGTTTTGCTCCCACGTTTTAGAACATCTTAGTTTAAATGAATTTAGAATAGCGCTTTCCAATACCTACAGCATCCTTAAAACCAATGGTATATTTCGTTGTGTTTTACCTGATATGGAGTATTTGGCAAAGGTCTACTTAAAAGATTTACAAGAACAAAAGCCGGATGCTTGTATAAAGTTTATTGAGTCTACTTTAATGGGAAAGAAAAACCGAACAAAAAATACACTTGAATTAATCGTTAACGTTTTTGGTAATTCTCATCACTTATGGATGTGGGACACGAACTCACTTATATTTGAATTAAAACAAATTGGATTCAATTCTATACGAAAATGCAACTGTCATGATTCAAAAGATCCTATGTTTAAATTTGTGGAAAATCCTGAACGTTTTATTGGGGCCGTAGCATTAGAATGCATTAAATAAATTATATTAATCGTTTATCTGCTTCCAAATAAGATCTTTTAACTCCTGAATGCGATGCTGGGTTTGAGCTGAAATAAACACAACCGGGATTCGGTTTCTGCCCCGCATTTTTAATTTAAGCTCCTTTTCTAAAGCCTGTTCCAGTTCATCGTCCAACAAATCGCATTTGGTTATTGCCAAAATGCGCTTTTTATCCAACAACTCTGGACTAAAGGATTTAAGCTCGTTAAGTAAAATTTTATACTCCGAAAAAATATCCCGGGCCTCGCAACTAACCATAAACAATAAGCTGGAATTTCGTTCTATGTGTTTTAAAAAACGAAGTCCAAGACCTTTGCCTTCATGTGCCCCTTCTATTATTCCAGGAATATCGGCCATTATAAAACTTTTATAATCGTAATAAGACACCAGGCCCAATTGAGGAACCAGTGTTGTAAAAGGATAATTGGCAATTTCGGGCTTGGCAGCAGATACAACCGAAAGCAAAGTAGACTTTCCGGCATTAGGAAAGCCAACCAAACCCACATCCGCCAGTACCTTTAATTCTAAAATTTTCCATTCTGTTTTACCCGCCTCTCCGGGTTGGGCAAATTGAGGGCTTTGTAAGGTGGGTGTTTTAAAATTTGCATTACCCAATCCGCCACGGCCGCCGTGAAGTAAAATTTTTTCTTCGCCATCCTGTGTTATCTCCATAACAACCGCACCGGTTTCCGCATCACGGGCAACCGTTCCTAAGGGAACCTCTATAATTTCATCGGAACCTTGTTTGCCGGTAGAATTGGAACCGGTTCCGTTTTCTCCCCCTTTGGCAATAACATGTTTTCGGTATTTCAGATGCAAAAGGGTCCAATGGTGTCGGCTTCCCCTTAAAATAATATGCCCTCCGCGCCCTCCGTTTCCTCCATCAGGCCCTCCCAGTGCAGTGAATTTATCGCGATGAAAATGAACCGAACCCGCTCCTCCTTTTCCACTGCGGCAGCATATTTTCACATAATCAACAAAACTCTGATCCATCAACGACGCTTTACGTTAGAGGTTTTTGTTTGACGTTTGATTCGCTTTAAAGGTTTTAACGCTGCTGATTTTGATTTTATTTTTGGTTTTGGTTTTACCTTGGACTTGGCTTTTGATTTGTTTTGTACTTTGTCGTTTGATTTTATTTTAGTTTTATTTCCCCCGTTATAACCACCATTCCATCCATTTTGA
>CAWUNH010000343.1:0-1921 GCA_963923435.1 uncultured bacterium | reverse complement strand
ATTATGCCTACTGGAATTGATTGTGAACGGTGTCATGGTCCGGGAAGCATTCATGTGGCACAACGCAGCAGTTTAGCTCCGATAGATACGGCTCGCTATATAGATTACAGTATCGTAAATCCAGCAAAACTCTCCATAGACCGACAATTTGATATTTGCCAACGTTGTCATTTACAAGGCAATGCCGTACTGACCGAAGGAAAATCCTATTACGATTTTAAACCCGGCATGGTGTTAAGCGATTTTATAACTGTTTTTTTACCACGGTATTCCAATTCAGAATCTACATTTATTATGGCATCTCATGCCGACCGCTTAAAACAAAGCAAATGTTTTATTTCTTCACTCAACAAAGTACAGCCTAATTCCCTTAAACCCTACAAAAATGCGCTTACCTGCGTTACCTGTCATAACCCTCATGTAAGTGTTAAAGACAAAGAATCAGAAAGTTATAATTTGGCTTGTATTAATTGCCATACCCTGCAAGACACTAAGGTTACCCACACCAAGGTTTCAATTTTCGATTTTTCAAACTGCGTTCAATGTCATATGCCCATTTCGGGCGCTTCCGACATACCTCATGTTAGTATACACGATCATAAAATTCAAATTCCGGAAAAACATAAGAAAGAAACAACGGACCCAAAATTTATTTCACTTACGGCAATTAATTCAAAATCTCCTACTCCAAAATTAAAAACAGAAGCCTTTATAAATCAATTTGAACGATTTAACGGGGGGCGGTATTTGCTGGATTCTGCCTATCAATTATTAAAATCTAACTACCGCAATATCCAGTATTCAAGATTGTGGATTCGTTACTTTTTTTTAAAACAAGATTATTTAGGATTGTTAGAGCACGTTCAAACGGTTGGGTATCAAAATTTGATTCAAACCTATCAGCAAAAAGAGTATGAAAATCGCGATGCATGGATGTGGTATCATATTTCCGAAGCGTATAATGCAACTGGAAAACAGCTCGAATCCCTAAAGGCAATACAAACCGCAGTAAAACTGGCTCCGCTGATTCCCGAATTTTTAAATAAAAATGCGGTTGTTTTGTTTGCTTTAAATAAAACATTGCTTGCTCGAAACCTTTGGCATCAAATTATTAACCAACAGCCTGGTTTTGCCCCCGCACAGATGAATTTAGGCTACTATTATTTAAAGCACAATCAGCTGGATTCGGCAAGGGTTTATTTAAACCGTTCGTACCGACTTAACCCGTTTAATATTACTACCCTTACAAATCTGGAACAACTTTACAGTGTTAAAGGCAAATCGGATTCAGCGCGATATTTTAACAACATAAAAAGAAGTATGTTAAGCCTTCAGAAACACTCAAATAAAAACCTGTAATGACAAACGTTTTAAAAAAAATAATTTTGGTTTTTCTGTTTGCTAGCAGCATTATTTTTTTTTATACCTATGTATGGGATTATAATATTTCTCCTCATAACAATATTCATTATATTGAAATATCAAAAAAAGACACCTCAGAAGCTTCGCTTTTAAATGTGTTTAAAAAAACATTTAATGCGGTTCCAGATTTTGTTTTAGGTTTTCATGTAAAGTATTTGTTAAAGTTTAGATCTAAAAAAATTGTACCTGGACGTTATAACATACAAGGTTATTCTCGTCTTCGTCATGTATTTCAACATATATTTTCAGGTAATCAGGAACTAATTCGTTTGTATATAAATTCTCAAATTAAACATCCTGAAAACTTTAAATCCTATGTCTCAAAAAAAACAAATTGCAGGTACAGTTACAAGAAACCTAAGTTTTATGACGCTAAAACGCATTATTTTTTTAATGGCATTGATTCTGCAAATATTTTTTTCCGATTGATGCCCGGCACTTATACCCTAAGTTGGGCCTCAGATTGCCAGGAAATAGATTTATTAATTGATAATTTATA
>CAWUNH010000342.1:0-1922 GCA_963923435.1 uncultured bacterium | reverse complement strand
CCTAAGCCTTCGTCGGCAGCGTCAGATGTGTATAAGAGACAGAACACAGGATTATAGTTTCAGTCATTCGACAACAGCAGTTTGGGTTCACAATACGAATAAAAGGCATCCACAATTCCCTCGCGGCCCAAACCGCTTTCTTTAATTCCGCCATAGGGCATATGTTCAAGCCTAAAGGTTGTAGGAAGATTGTGTAAAACGGCTGCTGTTTCAATATGCTTAAAAGCGTATTTAAGTTCGTTTTTATTGCGGGTATAAATGCTGGCCTGTATCCCGTATCGGCTTTCATTTACAAGGTTTACCGCGTGTTTAATACTCCCGTTGTAGGGGTTAACGCAAATTACGGGACCAAACACCTCTTCCGAATGAATTTTCATTTTGGAATGGGTATGTGTTAAAAGGGTAGGCGGCATAAAATTATTTTTTCGTTTTCCGCCAAACACAAGCTTGGCTCCCTGCTGAACGGCTTCTTTAATCCAGGTTTCAACGCGACGGGCTTCTTTTTCAGAAATCATGCATGAAAACCGGGTGTTTGGTAAAAGCGGATCTCCGCAAGAAAGCTCCTTTAGGGCCAATTTAACTTCATGAATAAACCTGTTGAAGTGTTTGGGATGGATGTAAAACCGTTGGGCGTGGTTGCATACTTGTCCGCTGTATCCAAAACCCGAGTCTATAATCTCTTGCATGCAATTTTTTATTGATGCCGAGGCGCTGATTACTGCCGCAGCATTTCCGCCCAATTCAAGAATGCACTTTTTTTTACCCGATTGTGTTTTTAATTGCCATCCCACTGTTGCCGAACCCGTAAAAGACAATAGGGAAATTCGATCGTCTTGCACCAGGGTTTTTGCCAGCCGATGCGTCATGGGAAGTACCGAAAGACCGCCTTTGGGCAGCGAAGTTTTGTCAATAATTTTTGCCAGCAATAAGGCCGATAAGGGCGTTTGAGGTGCAGGTTTAAGTATAATAGGGCAGCCCGCAGCAATGGCAGGTGCAATTTTATGTGCGGGCAGGTTTAATGGAAAGTTAAACGGACTAATGCCAAAAACAATACCAATGCCTTCATGCTCAATAACCGCTTGTATTCCTTTACTGCGCGACGACCAATTTGCGGGTGGCGAATCAGGCTGGTAGTGTTTGCAAAATCGAGCTGCCAAAGCAAAGGTTTCGGAACATCGATACACCTCACGTTCTGCCCAATAGAGGGGTTTGGCAGTTTCCAAAACAAGTGTTTTGGATAACACACGGGATTGTTTAATAATTGCTTTAGAAATTTGCATTAAAATTCGGGCTCTTTCCCGCATAGACAAGGTTTTATACTTAATTTTTGCCCTTTGCGCATTGCAGATACTCTCTTGAAGGTCTTTTAATTCTGCCAGACACACTTTTGCAATGGCTTTTTGAGTATAGGGATTGTAAACGGGTTTTGTTTTAGGCGATGATTTAAATACACCTCCGGCATAAAAAGCATGTATGTTCATGTAATTCGTTTAAACCTTGAATTTACAGCTGGAAAGCGGGTATTCAAAATAACCGGTATAACGTATTATCGTAAATAAAAAAATTAGAATTAAAATACTCAAGGGTTTAAAATTAATTTAAAGCAGTGTAAAAATTAAAGTTTATACTGCAATTGGCCCGAGGTGTAAACCCAATCAAAGTAAACGTTTAACCATTTGGTCTGAAATTCTGTCAATTTAAGCTGGTTTTCAAGCCATTTGCTCTCCCGGCTGTTTAATAAAAACAAGGTTCCCTCTCCGTTTTGAAATTTAATTTGCTCAGCCTCTAAAAGCGTTTTGCTTAAGTTGCTTGCAAGGCTGGCTTGTACAATCTGTTCGGCAATAATTTTAAGTTTATAATCCAGGGCTTTTAATTTAGCCTTCCATTCAATTCGTTTTTGAGTACCTTCCATGGCATTCATA
>CAWUNH010000341.1:0-1923 GCA_963923435.1 uncultured bacterium | reverse complement strand
GATGGAAAGGTAAAACTTTGTACAAATTCATGAATGGACTCCGGTAAATCACCAGAAGAAAAAACCATTTTTAAAGCATGGGTATACCGCTGCTTAAAAAAATCTTTAATGTCAAGTACGTTAATAGCTTTAAAATCTGAAATTTCGGAGGATACTGCATAGGGGTGGGAAGCACCAAAATATTTATTACTAAACAGACGTCTTGCCTGAAAACTCACCTTTTGAGATTGAATTAAGTACTCCTGAATTTGCTGTTGTTTGTAACGCTCAAATTCATCCTCCGAAAAGGCCGGATTTGACAACATCTCATAAATTAATAAAATACTTTCTTTGGTAAATTTGGTTAAACTGTACAGGGTCACCATCGCTGTATCCTGATCACAGTGCAATTCTAAATAAGAACCAAGCGCATCCAATGCTGCATTAAATTCTGAATTGGATTTAGTTTTAGTGCCGTTTTCGAGCATTTGATTGGTAAAATAAGCAAGCAATGGTTTGCTTTGATAAACAAATCCGGCATCAAATATCCATTCGATTTTACAAACACCCGAACCGGTTTGTTTTAAAATGTAATGAGGTGTTGCGTTATTTAAAACAATTTTTTCATAGGGCAACAAAGTAACCTGCTTAATGGGATTAAACTCAGGTGCTAAATTTCGATTTAAATCTGTCATAAAACTGCTTTTGAATATAAAGAAGAACCGGGTCCAACTAGTTTTTTAATTTGCAAAGAATTTATTTGAATGGATAAATTACTGCGTTGTGGATTCCATAAATACAAAATGATTTCTTTAAATCCTTGTTTTTTGTATGGTGATACCATATTGGAGCTCCAATTTTCTTGCATTTTAAAAACAGAACGTACCAAAGACATGGGCGTTCGACCATAATAAACGGTTTGTTTTAAAGAATCTTTTAATTCCATAACCATCCATGTTTTTTCAGGCGATAGGGGTTTCAAAAACTGCATGTTCCATTCGGCGTAAAGGGCATTTTGTTGCGTTTGATTTAAAACTGTATCTATTAGGGTAAAATATTCCTGTGAAGCATTTAATTGCAGTTTTGAATTCATTTGCAAAAAAGGAATTCTTTTTAATGGAATCTTACGTTTATATAAATAAAAACCTGATTTGCAATCTCGGTCTACAATGGTATAGTAAGGACTGGATTCAAGTGAATCTTGCGGATAGGCAATGCACCAATCGGAAATAAATTCAAATTGCTCTGGAGCATACATGTGGGGCAGAGCGCCTTTGTTTTTAAGATTTTGATGCCCCCAAATAAATTCACGCACTCTGTGTCCCCCTATTACCGGCAATGTGGAATTGCATTGAGTTTGTTTATTTATATAGGCATAAAATCGATCGGGAAATGTTTCGTATAATTTCCAAGGATGGGTTTGTGTATTAAAATGTAACCAGGAAGGAACAATAAGCAAAATAATTAAAACAAGTAAGCCGTATTTAACAACTTGAGACTGCATTTGATTGACCCCTGAAATAAACATCATAACCAGCATCAGGTACAAATAAATACCGGTACGGTCTTCCGGGTAATTAATTTTAAAAAAAAACTTAGCTGAGAAAATACATAAAAGAGTAAGTACTAAAGACACAAACCAAAACATACTTTGAGTAAATATTTTAAACGATTTAAAAACCATTATTAAGCCCGTTATAAAAAGAATTAACATGCAGGTTAATCCAACAAAAAAAGGAGCTGCAGGCCAAAGAAAATTTATTAAGCTAACTACACTTGTAGTCCAAAAAGAATTTCCATTGCCATAATAAAGGGCACCGTTGTTATTTAACCATTGCGCAAAACAATACCAATAAAACAAACCCATTAAATGAATAAAAAACAAGAGATAATTCCATGGGTTCCATTTTTTTAAACTTCCTGTAATTAAAATTAGTCCACTCA
>CAWUNH010000340.1:0-1929 GCA_963923435.1 uncultured bacterium | reverse complement strand
AACGACCTTTGGGTTATGAGCCCAACGAGCTACCCCTGCTCTATCCCGCAATAATATCTTAATTGCATTGCAAATTTATTATTCTTTTCTTTGCTGTGCAAATTTATTCTTTGTTTAAATCCGGATTCATCAGTATTGTAGGTTGTCCTAACGCAGGAAAATCCACTTTGATTAACCTGCTGATAGGTTCGCGTCTCAGCATTGTATCGCCCAAAGTACAAACCACCCGTCATCGCATTATGGGCATATTCAACGATTCACAGTCTCAACTTATTTTTTTAGATACACCGGGTATTTTAAAACCCCGTTACAAATTACAGGAACATATGATGCAGACCGTTGAGGATTCGTTAAAAGATGCCGATGTAATTGTATTGGTAACCGGTCCAGAACCATCGCTTATGCCCGAACCGGATTTTTTAAAGGCGCTGCAGGTATTAAATAAACCTTTGGTAATTGTTTATAATAAAATCGATCAATTGCAGGAATCTCAAATGATGGAAGGCCTTGCATACTGGAAACAGCAATTTCCAGAAAGTGCCTGCCTGCCCCTTTCAGCCTTGCATGCATTTAATCATCCGGCATTGCTTAACGAATTAAAGCAGTTGGTTCCAGAACATCCGCCCTATTATGACAGCGAGGCACTAACCGACCGTTCGGAACGTTTCATTGCCTCGGAATACATTCGTGAAGTGGTTTTTGCTCGCTACCATAAAGAAATTCCTTATAGTACCGAAATAACCATTGACGAATTTAAAACCAGCCCCAAAGGCTTGCACCTTCATGCAACCGTATGGGTTGAACGCGAAACACAAAAAGGTATTTTAATAGGACACGGAGGAAAGGCCCTCAAACAATTGGGCAGCTCTGCACGAAAACAATTGGAGCTTTTTTTTAATGCAATCGTACACCTTAAATTACATGTAAAAGTTGAGCCCGACTGGAGAAGCCGAGATCAAAAGCTCAAACAATGGGGTTATTAATCAAAGGTCAGGGTTTTCATCGGACTTATCCTAGAAATTATCATTGTTGGCAATACCATGGTGGCCATGCCAATACAAAAAAACATTACATTAATACCAATCCAATCTGCCCAAACGGGTTCAATTACTACATAAGACACGTAATAGGTAGCTTCATCCAGTTTTATTAAATGAAAAAAATATTGCAGTCCGCCCAAAAACCCTGCAATAAGATTACCCCACACCATTCCTTGTAATAAAAATCGGCTTCCAATGTGAACAAATATTTTTTGCAAACCACGCTGATAATAACCCAGTGCTGTTAACTGGCCTATCAGTCGGGTATGTTCCAAAATAAAAATCAATAGGGCGGTACACATATTAACCAAAGAAATGGACAGCATTAAAATAAAAATGATAAGGGCATTTACATGCAGTTTATCAAACCAGGAGTATAAAACCGCAAATCGTTCGGGTAAAGTTTTTGCAATTAAATAGTAGGGCAGCTGCCGGTTTATAGCCTCGTTGCAGGTTGTTGGATTGGCTGCTTGGGTTAACTGAATTTCCAAATTCGAACAAGAAAATGCACCCAATCCTCTAAGGTTTTGTAAATTTCGAATATCGGTTAAAACCAAAGACCGATCCAAATCGGAAAATTCGTTTTTAATAATGGCCTTTACCTTCCATTTACGGGTCAAATGCACCGGTTTAAAAACCGTTTTAAAAAGTGTAGAATCCCATACTCCGCGTTTTACTAGAACATGAATGGGAAAATCATCCCCTACGTTAAGTTGCAACCGCCGGGAAAGGGCTTCTGTTATTATTACCGATCGTTCAGGCTGTTGGCTATCAAGGTTTATCATGCGTCCGGAACGTATACGATCGTTAATACCCGTAATTTGGTCTAAGGCGCTTATACCTTTACACCTGTCTCTTATACACATCTCCGAGCCCACGAGCGCTACGC
>CAWUNH010000339.1:0-1933 GCA_963923435.1 uncultured bacterium | reverse complement strand
CGTGGTACAGCAAACGTAAACTGCGTTTGAGAGGTTAGGGTACTAAAGGAATTTATAGAGGTTGGCACCCGAAGACTGTCGTTATAAAATACGGCCATGTCAGGGCTGTTGGACAGTTGTCCGTAATTTTCCCATAGTTTAAATGGCGTCCCAGTGGTCATGTTGGAGTTTGAGAAACTCAATGCCTCGGGAGACACTTTGTTTAAGCTTCCTGAGTATTTGTTGTAATCGTACAAGGTTGGACTGGTATTTTTTACATTGGAAGATTTGTATAAGGCGCCGTTTCCGCTGGATAAAATAACGGCATTGTTAAGTACTTTTGAGTATTCAACATTGTAAATTTCGCCACTTAGGTAATTGGTTTCTTGAGCTACGGTGCTTTCAGAACCACTGTAATAGGTCATACCGTTTCCTCCCGTACCACCAATAAATCCTACCAAGGGAGTAACGGTGCTGCCGTTGGAGGCGCTTTGAGCATTGGGAGAGAGGGGATAGCGTTCAATACTCACCGAATTGAATTGTCCGGTAACAAATCCTTTGTAAAAGGGCTGAAAGGAAGGAAACATTACACTGGTTCCAATATCAGAGGATCGGTAAATACCGGCATCGGTAACAAAATAAAACAATGCGGTTGATGCACCGGTTTGCTTAACAATTTGGATATCGTGTACATTGGCGTTTAAATAGAGGGGGGTATTGCGTGCAAATGGATTGCCCATTTGAGTCCAGGTACCCAGTACCTGCGGATCGGTAATGGCATTGGTTCGTTTGAACATGTAAAAATTATAACCGCCCACATATAATTTATTGGAATCGTCCGGATCAACGGTTAAAACATGCGCGTAATCGCCGGTAGAAATAACTCCTCCGCTGGACAGGGGATCTAGTTGAGGCGAGCCTGCCAGTACCAAAGACCAAGAGCTGCCGCCATTATAACTGACAAAAACTGCTTTTAAGGAGGCTGAATTCAGGGATTGTGCACCAGTGGGAGAGGTGAGGTTTTTATTGGCACACGACGCGTATATAACTTGAGGATTGGAGGGGGCAATGGCCAATTCAATGCGCCCGTAGTTGGCATCTGATAAGGCGGCTGAGCTAGGACTGATATTAGTAAAGGTTATTAAATCGGTAGATTTAAATATTTTACCCGATACCGAACCAAAAGGGGTATGCCCGCGTTCGTTACCGATGGTGCAATAAAAATCGCCGTTACTGGCAAATTTTACATCCATGCCGTAGGCCGTGTCGGTTTTACAGCCCGGAATGGTAGCCAAATAAAACTGCACTCCGTCGGTGCTTAGGTAAATTCCTTTATTGGTGGAAACGGCAATTTTATTGGGGTCGTTGGGATGACAGGCAATGCGGTTAACAACGTTTCCTATTAAGGTTGAAGAAGCTGCCGAAATTAAGTCGTTACCGGATAATTTATACAAACCAGTTCCCGGAAGCGCTTTGGCTTTTTGACCGTACCGAATAAAACCCTCGCCTGTACCCACCCAAAGCGTATTGTTAGACGATTGGGCCATATAGGAGATGTTTCGAATTTTACCCTGATCGTTTAAGGGCAGCCACTGCGAGCCGCCGTTGGTTGATTTAAATATACCGCTTGAAACGCTTCCAACATACAGCGTGCTTTTGTTTGATTTATCGACAATCATGTTTCGGGCCCTTCCTGCTGTGTAGATGGGGCCGGCCTGCGACCATTTGTGTTCTGGAACCTGAGCCATTAAGGTTATGGAAGCAACAATTAAAAGAGATAACCAAAATGGTTTGGATGGTTGGATAGCGTTTGTAGTCATGCGGTAAAATTCAATTAACAAAAATGTTTAAATAAATTGAAATTAACAAGTTTTATTTAAAACCTGTAATAAGTTAAATAACTGATTTTAAGATATTTAAATCAAAACCGCTCTAATTCGGAAAAGAAAAAAGC
>CAWUNH010000338.1:0-1936 GCA_963923435.1 uncultured bacterium | reverse complement strand
AAACAGTTAAAAGGAATTTCCAATGGCCGTTTGGTGCACTCCGAAATAAATGGCGATTCAGCTGTATACTCCTGGAAGGTAAGATCTCCCATAAACAATTACAACATAATTCCCAATTTGGGTTCATATGTTCAAATAAAAGACACTTTTTTAGGTAAGGAAGGCGTGTTGGATTTAAATTACTGGGTACTGGATTACGATTCCATAAAAGCCCAAAACTATTTAAGTACTCAGGTAAAACCCATGCTTCGTTGTTTTGAGTTTTGGCTGGGTCCTTATCCCTTTTATAAAGACGGTTACAAATTAATACAAACTCCCTATTTGGGCATGGAACATCAAAGCGGTATAGCCTACGGAAATAATTTTAATTTTGGATATTTGGGTGAGGATCTATCGGAAAGCGGATGGGGATTGTATTGGGATTATATCGTTGTTCACGAATCGGGACACGAATGGTTTGGTAACAATATTTCGGTTTCAGATGTTGCGGATAATTGGATTCACGAAGGATTTACCTGTTATTTAGAAAATTTATTTGTCGAATATTTATTTGGTTCCTCAGCCGGTTCGCAATATGTTTTAGGTTTGCGCAACAACATTAACTACAAACATTCTATTATTGCACCCTACCATATGAATCAAAGCCCCGACGGGGATATGTATTATAAAGGAGCTAATATTTTACATTACCTAAGGCAAATTGTAAACTCAGATAGTTTGTGGAGGCTTTGTTTAACACATTTAAATAAAAAATTTAAACATCAAACGGTGCAATCCGTACAAATTGAAAACGAAATGAGCAGGTTTTTAAATCTTGACTTATCGGTATTTTTTAATCAGTATTTAAGAACGGCATCGGTTCCGGTATTGGAATATTATTTCAAGAAACAAAATTTATATTACCGTTTAAACCAAACCTTGCCAGATTTAATTTTACCAATACGTTTTTTTTCAGGAGTTGAAAGTTACTGGGTTAATGCGGGCAATCAGTGGAACCGTTTAAAAATTAAACCCGGTGCACACTTGCCCAGTCCAGATCCTAATTGTTTTGTGCGGTTTAAAAAAATAAAACAATAAAGTTTATATCCGTTTTAATTGTTCTATAATGTATTCCGGCTGCTTGCTGGAAAAAACAGTATTGCCGGCTACCAGTACATCGGCACCTGCAGCTTTAAGTAGTTTTGCATTTTCAAGGGTAACGCCACCATCTATTTCTATAAGTGCCTGGGAACCGGTTTTTTTTCGCAATACCACAAGTTCTTGAATTTTAGAAAAGGTATGCGGTATAAAGTTTTGTCCTCCAAATCCGGGATTTACACTCATGAGGCAAACCAGATCTATATCCTGTAAAACGCACTCTAATGCCGACACGGGTGTATGTGGATTAAGGGCTACTCCGGCAAACATTCCTTCCTGTTTAATGTGCTGAAGGGTTCGGTGTAAATGGGTACAGGCCTCAATATGTACGGTAAGATAGGTGGCACCGGCCTCTTTAAATTCCTTTATGTAGCGCTCGGGCTGAACAATCATCAAATGCACGTCCAGGGGTTTTTTATGAACCTTTTTAAGGGCTTTAATAATTGGAATGCCAAAGGATAAGTTGGGTACAAATACACCGTCCATAACATCCAAATGAAACCAGTCGGCTTCACTTTGATGAATCAAATCTACTGCTGCGTTTAAATTTAAAAAATCAGCAGAAAGCAGGGAAGGCGCAATTTTAATCATAGGGGAATATTACCGTGTTTTTTGGATGGAAGCCGATCAATTTTTTGCTCCAGCATTTTAAAAGATTTAATTAGTTTTAATCGCGTTTGAGAAGGTTCTATCACTTCATCTACAAATCCCCGTTCAGCAGCGCGGTAAGGATTGGCAAACAATTGTTGGTATTCCTGTTCTTTTTCTTTCCATTTTTTTTCAGGGTCTTTTGCAGCCG
>CAWUNH010000337.1:0-1951 GCA_963923435.1 uncultured bacterium | reverse complement strand
TAAATTTGCAGGTGGTACATCACGGCAAGGCCATTTCCGGTGCAAGAGTTTACGTTAAATTTAAAACCCTTACTTTTCCAGGAACCGATACCCTGTTATACGATGCGTCATTTTCTGCAAACCAAGAAGGTCAATTGGAAATTAAAGCCTATCAGGGAAGCTATTACATTTGGTCGAGCGGTTTGGATTTTAGTTTACCGCCACCCTACAAGGTTTTTGGAGGCATTCCGGTACAGCTCCGGTACAATGAGGAATTAAATCAAATTTTACCAGTATCAGAGGGCGACTAATGAATTTAAAAATAACATTTAATGGTACAGGAACCTCACAAGGGGTGCCAGTTATTTCATGTACTTGCCTTGTTTGTAATAGTAAGGATCCGAGAGACCGGCGTTTGCGAACCTCCATATTAATTGAAGACCACCAAACCTCCGTGTGTATCGATGCCGGACCGGATTTTCGTCAGCAGATGCTTAAAGTTCATCAAAAACGGTTGGACGCAATTGTTTTAACCCATGAACATAAAGATCATTTGGCAGGACTTGACGATGTTCGGGCCTTTAACTACACCATGGGCCAGAGTATGCCTGTATTTGCTCATCAACGCGTTATTGAGGCATTGCGACGCGAATTTTCCTATGTTTTTGAAAATCCAAATTATCCCGGATTGCCGCAATTTGAATTAATGCCCATTAACAACCGGCCCTTTAAAATAGGTAGTCTTGATTTGTTGCCAATACCCGTGTTGCACGCCGACTTACCTGTTATGGGTTTTCGCATAAACGATTTTGTATACATCACAGATGCCAATTGCATACCGGAATCAACCTGGCCGCTCTTAAACAAGGTTCGGGTTTTGGTAATTAATGCACTTCGTATTCAGCCCCATTATTCCCATTACACCCTTGCAGAAGCGCTAGAAATCATTCGACGCATTCAACCCCAGCGTGCCTATATCACTCATATTTCACATCAAATGGGCTTGCATGAAACCGTTTCGCAACAACTACCGGATTATGTTGAATTAGCATCCGATGGACTACAATTAATGCTATGAATCCCGAAAAACCAATTAAGATTTCTGATTTTTTAAGCAAAACTGAATTTTACCAATATTTGCATCAGCAGTTAAAAGCTTTACTAGAAGACGAAACCGATTCAATTGTAATCATGGCACAGGCTTCTGCATTAATTCACCATAGTTTGAATTGGCATTGGACGGGATTTTACCGGGTTTTGGAAAATGAGTTACGTTTGGGGCCTTATCAGGGACCTCCGGCATGCACACGCATTGGTTTTGGCAAAGGGGTTTGCGGAACCTGTTGGAAAATTCAGGACCTCATTTACGTGCCGGATGTAAATGCGTTTCCCGGGCATATAGCCTGTTCCTCGTTTTCCAGAAGCGAATTGGTAATTCCAATTTTTGATTTAAAAAAACAGGTGTCTGCTGTTTTGGACATAGACAGTGTGCACTTAAATGGTTTTGATGCTTGTGATCAGGAGGGAATAAAAAATTTAGCAAGTTTATTAAATGCACGATTATGACTGAAAACGAAGCAAAAAATAAACTACAGGAATTGGTAAAATCTTTACATCACTACAACTACCATTATTACCAACGCGACGTTTCCCTTATTTCCGATACTCAATTTGACCTGCTGATGCAAGAACTCATACAGTTAGAACAGGCATTTCCTCATTTAATTACACCCGATTCGCCCACCCAACGTGTAGGTGGTTCGGTAACCAAACACTTTAATTCGGTACCCCATCAAACCCCCATGCTTTCGCTTTCAAATTCTTATAACACCGATGACGTATTGGATTTCGATCGCAGGGTTCGAAGCGTTTTGGGACGATCGGAATCCGAATCATTGGAATACACAGCCGAATTAAAATTTGACGGCTTATCCATTTCCATTCAGTATGAACAGGGTGTATTTAAACAGGC
>CAWUNH010000336.1:0-1953 GCA_963923435.1 uncultured bacterium | reverse complement strand
AACTTTTGGGCACGCAACATGCATCAATTTATAAATTGGATGAATTTAAAACCCAAATAGCTCCCTGCAGAACCTTTGTTTTTGTTAGAGAACTGGAAGCCCTACTCAAAAACAATCTTATTAAAGGGGGCGATTTAAACAATGCTATTGTATTGGTTGACAGCGAACTGCCACCCGAAAAGTGGGATTACCTAAGAAAGGTATTTAATAAGCCCGAAGTAGAAGTTAAGGGTATGGGTGTATTAAACAACACCAAGCTGCATTTTTACAACGAACCGGCCCGACATAAATTACTTGACATAGTAGGCGATTTGGCATTGGTAGGCCAGCACATGAAAATTCACGTACTTGCAGCCCGTCCGGGCCATGCCGGTAACGTTGCCTTTGCTAAAAAAATTAAGGCAATTATTAAGGAGGAAAAATCGCGGCGTAAAAAAAACATCTACGAGCCCTATGATTTAAATAAAGCCCCGCTGTACGACATTCTTCAAATTCAAAAAATATTACCCCACCGCCAGCCCTTTTTATTTGTAGATAAAATAATGGAAATAACCGAAAACGGCATTGTTGGGGTTAAAAATGTTAGCATGAACGAGGATTTTTTTAAAGGACATTTTCCGGAATCCCCCGTTTTTCCCGGTGTTATTCAGGTTGAAGCCATGGCGCAGGTGGGAGGCATTTTTGCATTAAGCAAGGTTCCGGATCCGGAGAACTATTTAACCTATTTCATGAGCATTGACAAGGTAAAATTTAAACAACAGGTTATACCGGGCGATACATTAATTTTTAAATTGGAATTGATGAGTCCCATTCGCAGAGGTATTGTTCATATGCGAGGTGCAGCCTTTGTTCGAGAAAAGCAAGTTATGGAGGCGGAGATGATGGCCATGTTATCTAAAGTAAAAGAGTCTACAAACTAATTATGGTTTCTCCATTAGCACAGGTTCATCAAAAGGCTCAAATTGGACCCAATGTTCATATTGAGCCCTTTGCAATTGTTCATGAAGATGTTGTTTTAGAGGAGGGGGTTCATATTTATTCGGGTGCACAAATTTTTCCAAACACCATTATAGGCAAGGGCAGTAAGGTATTTCCCGGGGCTTTAATTGGAATTGTGAGCCAGGATTTAAAATATAAAGGCGAACCTGCTCAAACCCGTATAGGTCAAAATACTACCATCCGCGAATATGCAACCATACATAAAGGTACGGCCGACCGGATGCTCACAAAGGTGGGGGACAATTGTTTAATTATGGCCTATACGCATTTGGGGCATGACTGCTGGGTTGGCAATCATGTTATTATTGCCAATAACGGTAGCCTTGCAGGACATATTACCGTTGATGATTATGTTGTAATTGAAGGGGTTGTGGCAGCCCAGCAATTTGTTCATATTGGCAAGCATGCTTTTGTAGCAGGAGCCAGTTTAATTCGAAAAAGTGTTCCGCCCTATATTCGCGTTGCCAGAGAGCCTTTGCAATTTATTGGAGTAAATACCATTGGACTGGCCCGAAGAGGCTTTGACAAAGAATCCATTAAAACCATTGAGGATATTTACCGAATTATTTTTGTAAGAGGGCACAATCTTACCAACGCGCTTGAAATTGTAGAAAACGAAATACCGGATTGTACTGTAAGGCAGGAAGTCATAGAATTTATTCGTTCCCAAAAAGAGGGTATTGTGCGTGGAATTTAAATGAAACGCCTAGGTTGTTTATTTATACTGATAGTTCTTGGGCTTTCTTTGGGCTTTTTCAAACTCATCACCGACTACGAAGCACAGGATCAGAACGTACGCATCGTAAACATAGCACCCGTTTCGCATGCCTGGCACAAACATATTCGAAGAATGGTTCTTATTAAAATTTCTCAAAGTGCATTTGAGTTTAAACTAGACACCTTACCCCGCAATCCCATTTATATTAACTCCAGTTTTTTTGACAGTACCGGCAA
>CAWUNH010000335.1:0-1956 GCA_963923435.1 uncultured bacterium | reverse complement strand
GAGGCTCCTTTTGGGGCCATCATCCATTTGTGGCAGGCGCCTGTATAAACATCGGCTTGAAGCGTATTTAAATTTAAGGGCAAATGCCCGGGTGCATGCGCCCCGTCGACAAGGGTTATTAGTCCGCGCGATTTTGCTTCGGCACAAATTTCATAAACGGGCAGTATTAATCCGGTTGCACTGGTTATATGGCTGATAAAAACGGCTTTTGTTTTTGGAGTACAGCCTTTCCAAAAGGCTTCTAAAAAATGTTCTTTGGATTGTATTGGCAAAGGAATGGGCTGCCGTACGTATCGCGCGCCTTTTTGTGCACAATAAAATTCCCAGGTTCGGTCGCAGGCGCCATACTCCAACGAGCTGGTTAACACTTCGTCTCCGGCCTGCAGTGGAATGGATTTGGCAATGGTATTAACGGCATAAGAGGGATTGGTAACCAAAACCAAATCCATGGGGTTGGCTCCAATAAATTTTGCCAGCCCTGTACGTGCGCGCTCAAGTTCTTCAATGGCTTGATGAACAATAAAGTGTACCGGCTCGCGTTCCAATTGCAGCTGCCATTGCTGATAGGTTTCAAAAATGGGTTTTGGGCAAGCGCCAAAGGAACCAAAGTTTAAATAGGTAATGTCGGGGTTTAATAAAAAAAGATCTTTCATGCTTAAATTAAAGTAATAAGTTTTCGAATGCCGTAATACAGGGGATAGCCCAATATAAACAATACGGCTCCCCAGCCAAAAGCAGTGGTGTTGGTTAAAAACACACTTGCAATTACCAGGGCGTAAATGGCAATATATGCAATGGGCAAATAGGGATACAAAGGAATTTTAAAGCCTTTGGTTTGTGTAAATGCATTGTTCCTAGCTTGCCTGCGTAAAATAAAAATTGCTGCAGCGGCCGTGATTAAACTAATGCTGTCAAAAAACATAACGTACTGTAAAATTTTTTCGAAAGAGGTTATTGCAAACAGGGTAATTAAAACAAATCCGCAAAAAACCATTAGGCCAAATTCTTGTACCTGAGTGCGGGAATTAACACGCGCAAAAATTTTTGGTAAAACCCGATCTTCGGCCATAGCATAATAAACACGCGGGTTGCTTAAAACAGACACATTAACATAGGCGGTTACGGCACAAAACATAATAAGAGATAAAAACACAGAGGCTGTTTTTCCAAACCAAGGGTAAATCATGTCGGCCGCCAGTGTTTTAGACTGCGCAAGCGGTTCCAGCCCCAAAACCTTAATGTAACTGTAATTTACCAGCAGGTAAAGTACAATAACCAAGCCCATTCCAATAAAAATCGATCGGGGGATGGTTTGAGAAGGATTGGCAATGTCACTTCCAAAATTAATGGTTTGCTGATAGCCCCCAAACGTAAAAAACACCGGTATAAAACACATTAAAAATGCTTTCCAGGGAGACTCTGAATTTGAAAGTACGCTGTGGACCGGAAGGTTTTCGGGTTCGCTGCAGGCAAATACACAAGCAATTAGCAAGCACAACAGTCCAAGTTTTACAAGCATTAAACCGTTAAGTAAAAGCGCACTCACTTTAATGCCAAGTAAATTTATTATCAGCAACATTACAACCGTGCCCGAGCTTACACAAAGGGTGGCTGTTTGCAATTCCATATTTGGAAAAAGAAGCGGAGCCACATAAGCCGCACCCATAATACTTACTGCTGCGGTGGATGCCGCATTTGACAAAACGGTTATCCAGTTAACCATAAATGCAAATACGGGCGTATAGCACACCGAAAATAATTTGTAAAACCCACCGGCATGCGGCAATCGCGAACCAATTTCGGCAAAGGTGAGGGCTCCTAACAAACTAACGGCGGCACCAACCATCCAAACCCAAAAAAACACATCCGCTCTGCCGGCTTTGCCGGCCACCTCAGCAGGAGTACTAAAAATTCCCATGCCAATAACCAAACTCATAACAATCATACTCAAATCAA
>CAWUNH010000334.1:0-1994 GCA_963923435.1 uncultured bacterium | reverse complement strand
AGCCTTGATTTAACTTTTGTAATTCCTGCATTCGGAAATGTTGAGGATCGGAAATGGTATCCCACTGGATTTTAACAGAATCTTTAAGCCACTGGATATAGGATCGTTTCTGTGCAATGCGCTGAAGTTCAAACTTGAGTTGTTCGGGGTTTCGTTTTTTACCAACAACCACGTAAAACTGACACGCACTCGAAGCTCGGGTTGGATTAATTTCATCGGATTCCCGCGCCATACCTACTACTCCATACTGATGAAATAAATTGGGGTGTAGTTCTACCGGCACTGTATACCCTAAATCGCCATGTCCTAAACTGTCTCCTGTTCGAGCTGTTTTGCTTAACGGATCGCCACCTTGAATTACAAATTCTGGAATTGCGCGGTGAAATAAAAGCCCCGAGTAATAACCCTGTTGAACCAAACGTTTAAATTGCCGAGCGTGCAGGGGGGTTTCTTTAAAAAGCGCTAAAGTAAAAGATCCCAGAGTGGTTGTTACACGGTACCTGCTTCTGTACAAGTTTTGGCTTGCAAGGTCTAGAGCAAAAAATAGGAAAATAAAACTAAAACAAGTATATTTGAAATATTGAATTAATTGATTAACTGCCATGAAATCTATTTTGTTATCCCTCTCAGCAGCTTGTATGCTGATTGCCTATGGTTTGCTTCCCTCATGTACTAAAGATACAACATGCGTGGCAATTGTATACTGTAAAGATTCTTCGGGCGTAAACCCTTTGCCAAATTCTCAAGTTAAATTGTATGCGCAAGTTAAAAGCGCCGATGGTAAAACAACCTATACCGGTGATATTTCTCAAACCGGAACAACCAATTCTGCCGGTCAAGTGCGTTTTGAGTTTGATTTACCTGCAATTTTTGATGTATTAGCAATTCAAACCAAAGGAAATCAAACCTTGACCGGAACCGGTATAATAAAATTAGAAGAGGGTACCAGCACAGAAAAAACCATTTTATTAAAGTAAATTCATGGCATTTCGCCATTTACGAATCGTTTTAATTACAGCAGTATGGCTGGCTTCCTGTACAGAAGCGCAGCGGGGTCATCGCAATGAAGGCGTACTGGAATTTAAAGTTCGTTGTTTAGATCCCGAAAATGCTTTTTGCGCCCTCTCTCCTACCAGTGCCAAACTTAGTTTTAAAGCCCATCGGTTTAAAATGGAAATGAGTGCATTTGGCATGTTTAAAACAGCTGTTATTGGCGACAACCGACTTCAAGCCATGTGGCACAGTGTTGATTTTATGGATTTGCACAAGTTTTGCAAACTCAATGCCGCAGACCTAAAAAAAGAAAACCAACAATACCCCTTAAAATTTATAGAAACCGGTAAAACCAAAACTATTTTAGGTTTTAAAGCACATCAGGTTATTGCCGAACGAACGGATGTTAAATCAAGTTTTGAAATTTGGTACACAAACGATATTCCCCTTCCGGAGAGCAATGTGTTAAACCCCTATGCGCAAATAAAAGGTGTTTTGTTAGAATACCGAATTCGTAAAATGGATACCGAGCTGGCTTTTGTGGCCAGTTCCTACGAGCCCCTTGCTATTTCGGACAGTATATTTAACCTCAATAAAGCCTCCGAACAAGTAAGCTATACCGATATTCAATCTATATTTGAAAATTTAAAATAATTATGAAATCACGCGCCGTTTTATTCGCCCTGTTGTATGGGTTTTTATTACAATCTCAGGATTTAACTTTAAAATATGAAATTAAAATGCAGGGCATGCCTGCTGAGATGGCGGTTTATTCCGAAATGCAAGGAGTTAATTATTTTAAGGGTGAACAATGCCGAACTGAAATTGAAAACATGATGTTTAGTATTAAAACCTATGTAAATAATCAAGAAGCCATTTTTTGTCAGGATATGATGGATCAAAAAATGTACTATAAACGTACCCGAAAGGAAATTGAAGCCGAACGCGCAAAAGTAACGGATGAGCCTAAAATTCAAAGTACGCAAGAAACCAAAACCATT
>CAWUNH010000333.1:0-2009 GCA_963923435.1 uncultured bacterium | reverse complement strand
ATACATGCACATGCATTTCCTCAAGCAAAGGATTGGGCCCCCAGGTAAAACCCAGTGCATCGGGATCCATTACTTGGGTTACATCGGAATTGCCCAGGTTAACATCACGCGAGGGTACACTGGCTTTATTAATTATCCAGTTATTAGGATCTACACTTAAACCGGTAATGCTACCCGTAATGGGCAGAGTGTATTGTTGCAAGGCCGATGAAATTGAAAAACGAATCAGGGTATCGGCTTTTCCACTCCTACTGAGTTTAACTTCTAATGGATTTGTAAATAATGGCGTTACACTGGGCATGCTCGTTTGTTGCGTAATTTGAAAAAAACTTTGATTGCCATTAAAGTTGTATTTTATCGTGTAGGTTGGATAACCCTCACCAAAATACCATTCGTTAAAAAATGCCTGAGCATTAATGCCGGTTTGTTGCTGGTAATAATTTTTAAAATCCAATGCCGAAGCAGTGCTGTGTTTGTAGGTGTTTTGAAATCCGCGAAGCGTATTAAACCAGAGGCTGTCGTTTCCGGTTAAAAACCGAAGGGAATGAATTATAGCACCTCCTTTATCGTAGGTAAGGCGAGAATCAAAAATTCGCGGGGTGTTTAGGGTGTCGTTACCGGTAAAATAAATGCTGCCTCCGGCTTGCGACATAACGGCATTGTGCGCGCTGTTTAAATTGGGGGCAAAATTGGCGGGATCGAGGTATTGGGCAACCAAATGTTCGGTGTAGGAGGCAAAACCCTCGTTAATCCATATATCCTGCCATGTTTTGCAGGTTACCTGATCGCCCCACCACTGATGGCCCAATTCGTGTGCATTGATGTAGTAGTCAAAAAAACCCAGCGTGGTCATTGTCTGGTGTTCCATACCGCCCCCCAGCGGGGCCATGCAATGCCCGTATTTTTCTTTATAAAAGGGATACATTCCATAAGTACCGCTTAAAAACCGCAACACCTGAGGCATTTTATTTAACTGGACCTTTTGTGTGTTGATCCAGTTAGTATTGTTTATGGCATTGTCGTAAATATAATTTTGAATTAAAATGGAATCGTTTAAAAGATATTGGGGTTTTGCATACTGATTGTATTCTTTATATTTTGCTGTGGACACAGAAATTAAATAATAATCTATTGGGTATTGCGATTTCCATTCGAAGCGTTTTTTATTACCCAGGCTAACCACATTTTTTAGCAAACCGTTAGATCCAACCCGGTTAGAAGAATCGGTGGTAACAAACACCCAGCTGGAATCAATTTTATCGGTTAAATCTTGTTTGCATGGCCACCAATGGTAGGCCACAAAGCTTTCGCTTAAACTCCAGGTTACCTGATTTCCCCAGGAGGGCGAGTTGCCCAGGCTGTATCCACTGCCTATGGCCGCTCCGCCCGTGGGAGCCGTTCCTTTGTAATAAATGGTTACGGTAAAAGCAGTACCGGTAGACAATGGCTGAGGCGCCTTTATTTTAATGCAACTGTCCTGAATTACGGGGCTTACCCATTGCGTATTAAACCGAACGGAATCTACGGTAAAATTAGAATGTAAAAACACCATAAAGGTATCCAGGCTTAGGGCACTGACCCGGGCCACAGTTTTTACATTGCCGCTGATGTATTTGGTATTACGCTCTAAATTTAAATTAAGATGTACAAAACGGGTATCGTATTTTTTTTCGTGATGCAAACCACCGGGGGCAGCGGCCCACTGCGTAATAAGATTTTTTTGACGTTCCATTCCCAATTGTTTTTGCCGGGAGCAGAGATGAGAAGTTTGGGCTGAAAGCAGGAAAATTCCTGCCGTTAAAAGCATGAGTAAAGGCCATTTCATGGCTTTAAATTAGCTTTAAAATGGGGGTAAAAAAAATAAAAATTAAAACGACTTATACCAGGACAAATACGGAACCGGAAAAAAAATACTAGAATAATAAACACCACCGTAACCAAACAACGAGTGTTTATGGTAAAGTCCTTTATAAAGGACCATGGCTAAAACAAATTGAAATGCCGAATTG
>CAWUNH010000332.1:0-2030 GCA_963923435.1 uncultured bacterium | reverse complement strand
TTTAAAGGGGATCATGGCTTTCATGTAAGACGCTGTTGTAAATCGGACAAAAGTTTATAAAATAAGTCTTGTATTTCCGGATTTTTGGATAAGTCCGGTACGCGGTTCTTGGCCCGATCGTGATAGGCAGTAACGCGTTTTATGCATTCGTCCTTTGCTCCGGTTTCTTTAAACCAGTTTAGGTAAGCCTCAATTTTATGCTTTGAATATTCAGGATGATTTGAGGGGAGGCTTAATATGGGTTCGGCAGCAACCGAGCGGCTTAAAATCCATAACAGCGTTTTTTTATCGTTGAGAATATCGCCTCCTATGGTTTTTCCAAAAGCACTTCCGGTATCCGAAAAGGCATCGAGATAATCGTCTAAAATTTGAAATGCAATTCCGATTTCAACCCCAAATTGATACAATGTACTGGATAGAGTTGCAGATCCCTGCGCAGTGATGCTTCCCATTTTAAGCGCACATCCTAATAATACGGCGGTTTTAAGACGTATCATTTCCAGATAATTGCTTTCGGTTAGTTGGGTTAGGTTTTCAAAATCCAAATCCATTTGTTGGCCCTCACAAACTTCTTTTGCTGTCAGGCTCAGCGTTTTATTTAGCTTACCGCATAATTCATCCGGATAGTTACTTAAAACATGTATGGCATTGGCAAACATCACATCGCCCGAAAGCACGGCTTGGTTGGCATTCCATTTTTTATGCACAGTTGGATGGCCGCGTCGTAAAAGCGATTTATCCAATAAATCGTCGTGAACCAGTGTAAAATTGTGAAACAATTCTACACTCAAGGCTGCATCAAGGGCGTTGGAGGCGGATCCTTCGGCCGCCAAGGCCCCCAACAAAACCAAATAGGGGCGAATGCGTTTGCCACCCCGTTCAATGGTATAACGTTCAGGATGGTATAAATTATAACTTAAAGGATTTTGGCTTTGGTTTAAATAATCTTCTAAACGATTTGAAAACAATTCGTTTAAATCCGTACTCATAGTGATGATTCGGCTAATTGAATCAGATACGATCCGTAACCGCTCTTAATTAAGGGTTTGGCAATTTCTTTGAGCTGATCTTTGGAAATAAAATTCATTTTATAGGCTATTTCTTCAATACAACCGATTTTTAATCCCTGCCGTTCCTCGATGACCTGAACAAATTGTCCGGCTTGCATTAACGAGGGAAATGTTCCGGTATCAAGCCAGGCCGTTCCACGATCCAGTACCGAAACGGTCAATGCGTTGAGTTCTAAGTATTTTTTATTAATATCGGTAATTTCATACTCGCCGCGTGGACTGGGCTGGAGTTGTTTGGCAATGCTTACAACGGAAGAATCGTAAAAGTAAAGACCCGGAACTGCATAATTGGATTTGGGTTTAAGCGGTTTTTCTTCAATGGAACGAACCTTAAATTGCGAATCAAATTCTACCACACCGTACCGTTCGGGATCGCTCACATGATATGCAAAAACAACCCCTCCTTTAGGCTTGTTAACATGCTGCAAGGCACTGCCCAATCCGGCACCGTAAAAAATATTATCACCTAAAATCAGGGCAACCGAATCTTGACCTATAAACGATTCACCAATTACAAAGGCTTGAGCCAAGCCATTGGGAACCTCTTGGACCGCATACGAAAATTTACATCCCAGGCGCAGCCCGTCGCCCAAAAGACGTTCAAATTGAGGTAAATCCTGTGGGGTAGAAATAATTAAAATCTCGCGTATTCCAGCCATCATAAGAACCGACAGGGGATAGTAAATCATGGGTTTGTCATACACCGGCATGAGTTGCTTGCTCACCGCTAAGGTTAAAGGATGCAAACGGGTGCCGGAGCCACCGGCCAATATAATCCCTTTCATAGTATTGGCAAAGATGCTTAAAAATTAACAATGTAAACCAATTAAATTGAGCCAAATGGATTTGAAAATGAGTCAAATTTGCCTTGCTATTTTAGGCTATTTGTTATATTTGCCTAAAGCATGCGTTTAAACCTGTCTCTTATACACATCTCCGAGCCCACGAGACGTAGAGGAA
>CAWUNH010000331.1:0-2054 GCA_963923435.1 uncultured bacterium | reverse complement strand
GACCGTTTACGCCAATGGTTTCAAAACCGTCAAAATAAGGTGCCGTATTGGTAGTGGTACCTGCAACGGTAACCTGTGCCACAGAAGATACACTGCTACCGCCGGGTGCAGTACAAGAAATAACGCATTGGTACCAGGTATTGGCTGTAGTGCCCGGAACGGCATATCCAATGCTCGTTCCATTGGCCAGGGCTGTCCAAGGACCTACCTGCGATATATTCGACTGATTCCATTGATAGGTAATGCCTAAACTTGCATTTAAATTGTTTAAACCTAAATAAAATGGTTCACCGGGACATACGGCAAAAGTTGGACCTGCAACAGATGATGAAGGAGAACCGGAGCAAAGCGGTGTTAAAAACTCCAAGGCTCCGATATCCGGTGTGGTTTGATTACGAATAAATCCAAGATTATCAAACTGCAAACCGTTGGGAATGGATTGATTATTTATAATGGTATTTGTAGGCATACAACCAATTGCAGTTGTAGATTGGGGTGTCACATTTAAAGGGTCAACATCCCATCCATTCAAATTAAGTCCGGTTCCTTGAAGACTTGCCAAGGTAGCGTGATTGGCATTATAGTAGGCATAATTTGTGTTGGTGCCCGCAACAAAAAGATCGTTCCGGTTAAAATTAATATTTCCTGATAAAGCAATATAGGCCCCATATTTTGTGCCCGTTCCTCCCCTGTTTAAATCTACAATATTATAATTAACATCCATTGGATACTGCGCATTTCCGTATGTGTACATTGCGTAGGTTACACCGGTAGCAGTTGACCCGAGATGATCAAAATAAAAAGAATTGTTTTCGCAAATCGCATCTCCATAATACCAATATAACCCATATATGGAGTAATTCGACCGAATATCGTACACTAAATTATTTCGAATATAATTCCGATTACTGCCGGTTGCAGCTGTGTTATAATATCCAAACCATCCGTAAAAAGTTCCCGTAGCTAAAAGATTGGTTGGAAATAAATTATGTAATCGATTGCGTTCTAAGCGCAGTCCCTGATTATATACAAATAAACCCCCATAGGTGGTTGTATAAATTGTGCGTGTGGGGCGTTCAATATTATTATTGATAATTGAATTATCTTTGGAATAATATAAATAAACACCATATAGGTACCAATCTAAAATTTCACAATTTAACACCTGATTGCCCTGTTGATAGGGAACCCCGCTTAAACCGTAAAAGGCAACCCCCCAGTAACCACCGATCATGGTACAGGTATTGGCTACATTGTAATTTCCTGCATCTGTGCCCGTATAGTTAACTCCTAAGTTAGAGGAAGATATACCAAAGGCACACATTTGCGAGCTTGTTCCGTTTGGAGACAGTGAAAAAGTACAGCCGGTAAAGGTGTTGTAGTTCGCAGATCCAGTAAGTAGCACAGGGTAACCCCAGCTTTGATTTTGTCCCTGAACAACCAGGTTGTTAAAAGACATGTAATCGGCGCCGTTCATTAAAATGGTCCAAGCGGACGAACTACTGAATGGATTGAAGGTAATCATGTTGTTATTACCATTAATTACAACATTATTAACAGCGCTCATTCCGTTGATGGAAGGAAAGGTTACCTGTTCGTTGTAAGGACCGGAGTTGGCCACAACGTTAACGGTTACAGGTCCTGCAACACCGCTCGCCGTAAGGGCGGTTGCGAGTGCATTAAAACTGATAAAATTTGTAGCAGAAGCGGGTTGCAACTGGTTAATGGTGTATACACCATTCATACCCTGTGCTCCCATCTTCAACGTTGCCAAGCATAGTAGCACGGCAAGCACCTTTAAGGTGGTAGAGATGTTTTTCATACGTGTTTTATTTTATGGGTTACTAAGTACACGCAATGTATATCATAAAAATTATTAAAACAATTTTTATGGCTTTATTTTTTTGGGCATTTCGTTAAAAAATAAATAAAAACTTGATTATCAGTAATTTATTTTATGGTTAGATAATTGTTATGGAACGTTTTTTTTAAATAAACCAAAAGCAAAACGCCCCTTTCGGGGCGCTTTGAGTATTTGTATGGAAGATTGTTTT
>CAWUNH010000330.1:0-2067 GCA_963923435.1 uncultured bacterium | reverse complement strand
GGTTTAAATTCTGCGTTTACGGTAGCATAGGTTCGTGTAATTAAACCCTCCGCGGTTTGGGAACTGTTTATGTTCAGTCCAAGGTTCATGTTCCACTGGGGCTGCGTTAAAGCGCCTTGGGTGTTTTTAATGCTTGGATTCAGGTTGGTGTTTAGGGCCAGATTAACGGTTTTTATTCTGGGGTTTTCTTGTACCTTCCAGCAGAGTGTTTGGGTACGAATCTGTTCGCTGGTATAGGCATACGGGTCTAACTCAAGGCCCGCTACAAGGTTTATATTTTTAAAAACCATGGTTCGGGCGGAAACAATCACATTGGAAAGCTTAAAGCTATCGGCCGAAAAATTATAACTGCTGCTTACTCTAAGGTTTTGAATTAAAGGAATTTTAGTTTCTGTCCGGCCGGTGTCGGTCGTTTTAATGCGTTTGGCCTCTAAGGTGTTTTGAAGGTCTAAATAAAGAGTGTTTTGTGCGCCTAAGGCGGGTCCGCCCAATATGGATTTTTCAAAAATAGAATACGTAAAGGGCTGGTTGTTATAGGTGATGGTTTTCCAATAAGCCTGGCTTTGTGAAATGTCTGGACTAAAATTATAAATCAAACTGGGCATCATAACATGCCGAATCTGTTTAAACGGCCCTTTTGAAAAAATATAATCGGTATAAATTTTAGTGTTTAAAAGATTGGATATGCCTGCATCCCAAGCGGGCTTAAATCCATTTTGATAAACGGTATTTATTTTTTCGGGCTGGCTTTCAAGTACCGTTCGGTTTGTGGTTTGCCCATACGTCCAAAGTTCCAAATCTAATGAGGGGGTCCAGGTAATGTGCTTGCCCAAATATATATTGGTTGAAACCGGAACGCGTTGATAGGCGCCGTATTTTAGGCTGTCTGCAATGTTGCCTTTAAAGATGGTGTTTTCGTTTCCACTCAGGCTGTTGCGGGCATCCAGCAAGTAATTTAAGCCCAGCTGTTGGATAGCTTGTGGTAAACGTTTGTGTTGTTGAAACGGATAAAAGCGGTTAATGTTAAACGTGATAGAGGGTAAATTTACCGTAATGGTTTTTAATTGGGTGTTTTGATTAACGCTTCCGTTAAGAGAAAGAGCGGCCTTGGATTTAAAAGTTTTAGAATAAACCACATTGCTTAAAAAATTGTTTTGTAAAAACTGGGTATTGTTTTGGGTGTTTAAACGATTAACCTCCTGATTGAACACGTAGTTAATGTTAGCCGCGAAAGTAGATCCCGGCCGAAACAAGGCGTCTTGTTGATGGGTCCATCGAAATTCGTATGAGCTGGACTTTCCCGAAAGGGCTGGAATGTCTGGGTCGCCTGTAAAAAACCGTTTGGTTCCAAAAAACACCTGGCCTTGGTTTCGGTATCGGAATTTATAGCCCGAAGTGGCATTAAGTCCCCAGCTGCCGTTTAAATAAAGGTCACCTCTAAGCACAAGGTCTTGGTGGTCGTTAATGCCGTAATAATATCCTAAATCCCTAAAAAACAAACCCTGGTTGGGAGAATTTCCGTATTGGGGCATTAGTATACCATTCATCTTTTTTTTTGAATTTGGAAAAAACCCAAAGGGAAGGGCCAGGGGGGTTGGTATCCCTGCTATTTCCAAATACACCGGTCCTGTAATAATTTTATCCTCTGGTATAACCTTAGCGCGTTTTGCCCTGAACATGGTCCGGGCGTTTGGGTCCTCGCAGGGCAAGCATTTCATGTTATTAAAATAAACAACCGCGTTGCTGTCTTTTTTTATGGCCCCGCCGTAAATATTAAGTCCGCCTTGTTTTGTAAATGCGTTGGTGATTTTGCCCTTTTTTGTTTGCAGGTTGTATAAAATCCGGTCGGCTTCAATTTGTTCGGCCTCGCTTTTAAAAACTGGCCGAAAGCCGTCGGAGCTGTCGTTTTTTTCAGCTATAATAAGGTGTTTGGATTCCTCGTAAGTAACCCTTGCGGCATCCATGCTAATGGCGTTGTATTGAAAATGAGCCTTGCCGTAAAGGCTTAGGGTGTTGTTTTTACGATCGTATACCGCGCTGTCCTGAGCTTCAAATTGTTGTTGCGCA
>CAWUNH010000329.1:0-2073 GCA_963923435.1 uncultured bacterium | reverse complement strand
TATAAGAGACAGAAACCGATGAGTGCAAATCTGGCGGTAATATTCTGAGTCCTGCAATACAAACGGCATCCTTCTCGTACCATAAATGAATGGCTTTTACATCCTTCCAATCCGGATCCTGATACACACACTGCTGTTCTACAACAAAAACCTCAGAGCGCAGCATGAGCAACGAATGCCATTGCCTGACCTGCAATTTATTAAAGGGTTTAATAAATCGTTTCATTCGGTGTAATCCAAATTTTTATGAAAAGTTTCTTCTAGCTGAGCGCAGGCCCAAAACGATAATGCTAAAATTAGCAGCCCCACGCCTACTGCAGCAGTAGATTTACTAAAACCGGCCGAACCGGACAAATACTGAAACAATAAGGTTATGGGGATGGTTCCTCCTCTAACAAAATTAGGCACGCTGGTGGTTACAGTTGATCGTAAATTGGTTCCAAAAAGCTCGGCGGCCGTAGAAATAAACACAGCCCAATACCCGGTTGCAAAACCTATAAATACCACAACCGAGTAAAAAAGAACTAACGAGCGGTGGGCCAGTGTAAAGTAAAAAACGCTTCCTAAAAGCGTGAGAAATAAAAAAATCCACAAACTTTTTTTTCGACTTTTTAAGCGCTGACTGAGCATACCGCTAAATACATCTCCCATTGTTATTCCAACGTAGGCCAATGTCATTGCCAAGCGAGCATTTTGGGGCGCGTCTGTCAATCCTCGATCCTTCATGAGTTCGGGACACAGGGTTATTAAAATTCCCATTACATACCAAACCGGTAAGGCAATTAAAATAACGGAAAGGAGTTTAATAAACCGGTTGTAATGGGTGAATAACGAAAAAAAATCTCCACGGCGCACTTTTTCTTTTTGCATACCGGTAAATAGGCTCGATTCAAAAACACCCATTCGCATAACCAATAAACACAATCCCATTACACCTCCAATAACATAGGAGAGGCGCCAATTGCCAAGCGCCATCCCAACCGTGCCGGCAACTACAGCTCCAAAAAGACCTACAGATGCAACCAATGTAGCGCCGTAACCGCGTACCGAAGGGTGTAAGGTTTCACTTACCAGTGTTATTCCAGCACCCAATTCACCTGCCAGACCAAAACCTGAAATAAAGCGTAAAACGGCATATTGGCCCGTAGTTTGAATAGCGGCATTGGCTAAATTAGCCAGCGAATACAAAAGGATGGAGCCAAACAATACCGATAAACGGCCCTTTCGATCTCCTAAAATACCCCAAAAAATTCCGCCCAGTAGCATGCCCAGCATTTGCCAGTTTAACAATGCAATTCCGGTTTTTTGAACCGCCTGTTTTAAACCGGCAGGGTCACTTTTATAGGTGTCGCTTAATAATTCGGTTAAACTGGAAACGCGTTCCATTCCAAATAAAACCAAATCGTAAATGTCAACAAAGTAGCCCAGTGCGGCTACAACAACCAGTTTATTTAACACCCGCGTTTGCATGGCTACGGGACAATGAGTTTTTTAGAAAGGGTTCCTCGATTGGAGGCGATTTCAAAAATATAAAGACCGGAAGCGCGAATAAAAGTCAAATCGTGCATCCAAAGTCCGGTATTTAAAGAATTATCAAATAAGGTTTGTCCTTGCGCATTGTATATTTTTAAATGCAATTGCGAATAATAGGTTTCTTCCAATCGTATTCGAACCGTTTTTGAATCTGCCAGCCAGGAAAGGGAAAAATCTAAATCCAACACGGGCATGCATAAATTTGGAACACCCCAACCGGTTCGGTTGTTGGGCGCATTAAAAGAATTGGCCCTGGACTGAATGGAAGCTTTGAGTTGCATGTTGTTTAAAAAGGGATGTTGTTGCCAGTAACAGGCTGCTGCACCAGCCAGAAGGGGTGCGGCAAACGAGGTTCCATTTCCGTAAAAACAATTGGAAGTTCCATCGCATATCCAGGTTCCCCAGCCGCAGGCGGCCAAATCAGGCTTTATTCGGCCGTCCGAACTTGGACCGTATCCTGAAAATGTTGCCGCTTTTCCAGTGGTATCTACGGCACCTGTCTCTTATACACATCTGACGCTGCCGACGAAGGCTTAGGTG
>CAWUNH010000328.1:0-2089 GCA_963923435.1 uncultured bacterium | reverse complement strand
GCGGAGAAAGAGGGATTCGAACCCCCGGACCTTTTACAGTCAACAGTTTTCAAGACTGCCGCATTAGACCGCTCTGCCATTTCTCCGCCGCAAAAATAAGTTTTTTTTGCATATTTCCGTCATAACTGAATAATTCAGACCTTTATATATGCATTTATTGCGGGTCTATTGCGTCTTTTGTATGATTCCGGTACTATTCCGGGCCCAATACCGAAGTTCGTTTGATTTTGCTGTTTTTCAAGATGCCAAAGCCAATCCCTATATTGAGACCTATTTAACCTTTGATGCCAAACGTTTTACACTTAATCAAAACCACATTCGCCTTAAAATTAAAACCCATATAGCCTCGGTTGATACCCTAATTCGATTCGAATACCAGGTCAATCATACCAAAGGGCATACTTCCGAAAATTTTTTAGATGTACAGCGGTATTTTGTTAAACCTGGAAATTTTCAAATTAAGGTATGGGTTTCGGATTCAAATAAAGCCTCGGGCGAAACCGATGTTTTTACAGATTCGGTATGGATTAACCAAGCCACATTGTATAAACTGTCCCAAATAGAATTTTTAGAATCTCATGAAAAAAGCCCGTTAAAACATCCCCTCCAAAAATTTGGAGTAAAACTGTTGCCCTTTTCATCTTCAGTTTTTGGAATTCAAAAATCTCAATTAAAGTATTATCAAGAGTTGTATTTTAAGCAGGCGGCAGACACTTCAAATTTTTTTATTTACCGGTATTTTATTTCCGATTTGTATACCGGTAAAACTCTGGACGGACTGAGTGGTTTTAAAAAAATAAAAGGGGCCTGCATTTATCCCATGCTCATGCAATTGCCCCTGCAAAATGTATACAGCGGCCGGTATGTGTTAACAACCCAACTTGTAAATTCTGAAAACACCGTTATTGCCCAAACACAAAAACCCTTTATCCGTGAGGCTGGCGAAGTGTTGGACAACCGCCTGGAAACCAAATTTTTCAGCCGTTTAAACAATGCCGACACCCTTAAATTACTTTTAGAAAGTTTATGGCCTTTGGCGGGTGAATCGCAAAAAACACAAATTATCAACCAGTCGCTTCGTAAAGACCCAAAACTAATGAAACAGTATATTGTACAGTTTTGGCAAAACCGTTGTGCCGATACGGCCGATCCTGTGATTTCATGGGCAGCGCATTACACCAAACTGCAATCGGCCATGCGGCTCTTTAAATGCGGAAAACAGCCGGCCTATTACAGCGACCGTGGTCGTGTTTACATGCAGTATGGTCCGCCCAATCAAAGAACACAGCAAGCCAACGAAGAAAACACCTATCCCTACGAAATTTGGCAATACTACCGGCTATACGATGCCTCAAACGGACAATTTTTTAGCAACCGTAAATTTATATTTGTTAACCAAATGTTAGGAGACGATTGTTTTAAACTCATACACAGCGATATGCGGGGAGAAATTAACAATCCCCGTTGGCAATTTGAAATTACACGCCGAAACAACAACGGCTTGTATAATCCGGACAATACCACGCCGGCCGGTACTGAAAACAATCAATTTCGAGATCTCTACAACAACCCCAGATGAGCAACCTGGCCATAGTTATATTAAATTACAATGGTACCGAATTACTCAATCGGTATTTACCCAAATTGCAGGATTTAACCCAATTAGGCGATGTTATTTTAGTTGATAATGCAAGTTTTGACGGCAGTGTGCTTCATGTGATGAACCGTTTTCCATGGATTAAAACCCATACCCTGCCTCATAATTTTGGATACGCAGGGGGCTATAACCTGGCTTTAAAAGAGCTTCAGCATACCTATTTTTTAATCTTAAACAACGATTTGTGGATCTCCAAATTATCGGTTGAGTATTTATTAACCTACATGCAGCAACATCCTGAATGTGCAGCCGCCCAACCCCTGATACTATCGGATCGTACGGCCGGCTATTTTGATTATGCGGGTGCTGCCGGAGGGCAAATGGACATATTAGGGTATCCTTTTTGCAGGGGACGAATATTAGACACCTGTGAGCCCAATCAACAACAATATGCAACAACTCAAAACATTGCTTGGGTGGGAGGCGCTTGTT
>CAWUNH010000327.1:0-2089 GCA_963923435.1 uncultured bacterium | reverse complement strand
GTTGAAAAAATTTGTGGTCGCAAACCCTTTGTAATTGAGCATGATTTATGCCAAGAAGCCGGTCTAAAAGAAAAATTAAGGCCTTTTGAGCCTTTTGACGGAATTATACATTTTGCAGCATTAAAATCGGTTCCGGATAGTGTAAAAAATCCGTTATTATACTATCACAACAACATGTTGGGTTTATTTAATATTTTGCAATGGATTACAAGTGCGCGTTCGTGTCCTTTGATTTTTTCATCTTCTTGCTCGGTATACGGAAATGCAAGCCAATTGCCGGTAACAGAAAACAGTCCGGTTTTACCAGCTGAGAGTCCGTATGCGCATACCAAACAAATGGGCGAAGAGGTATTACACCAGTTCACGCAATCTTTTCCCCAACTAAAAACAGTTATCCTGCGTTATTTTAATCCGGTTGGAGCAGATCCCAGCGGTTTAAACGGCGAATGGCCCATTCAAAAACCAACCAATTTAATTCCCATCATTACTCAAACTGCCGTTGGTAAAAATACTTTAACAGTATTTGGTAACGATTATCCCACCCGGGATGGTACCTGCATTAGAGATTACATTCACGTTTACGATATTGCTGAGGCCCATATTCAAGCCCTGCAATTTATTCATTCAACAGAAAAATCATTAAAACCGCCTGTTTTTAATTTAGGTTCGGGCAATGGAACTACGGTGTTGGAGGCAATTTCAGCATTTGAAAAGGTAAGCGGAATAAAACTCCCGTATACCCTCGGCCCTCGAAGAAATGGAGACGTGGTTCAAATTTTTGCCAATAACGATAAAGCGCAAAAACTATTAGGGTGGAAACCAAAATTTTCGCTCGAAGACATGATGCGCAGTGCTTGGAAATGGCAACAAACCCTAGAAGCGCAATCTGATTTATGAACCGACCCTTACGAATTGGAATAAATGGTTTTGGACGCATTGGAAGAGCCGTATACAAAATCGCACAAAATTTCAGGGAAATTGAAATTGTACACGTAAACGACTTGGCTTCGCCAGAAACACTGTGTCATTTAGTCAAATACGATTCTGTGCACGGCAAGTTTAACAGTGCCATTCAGCTTGAGGATAACTGTTTAATTTCAAATTCCGTTCGCACTTCTCTTTCCAATTTTAAAAACCCCGAATCCATTCCATGGAAAGAACTAAATGTAGACGCCGTTATTGAATGCAGCGGTCATTTTTTAAATCAATCTGCTGCAAATGCACATTTAACGGCGGGTGCCAAGCGTGTTCTGTTAAGTGCCCCCCCAAAGGACGATGGAATTAAAACTATTGTGATGGGGGTAAATCAACACCTGCTTAATCCACACGATAGTGTTATTTCAAATGCCAGCTGCACCACCAACTGCGCTGCACCAATGCTTTATTTACTTAACCGTTTTGGAATTGAAGAAGCCTACGTAACAACCGTTCATTCGTATACCAACGATCAGCGCCTGCACGATGGACCGCACTCGGATTTAAGACGCGCAAGGGCTGCCGCCTTAAGCATCATTCCAACCTCAACGGGAGCAGCCAAGGCTTTAACCTTAATATTTCCTGAATTAATCGGACGCATTGGGGGTTGTGGAATGCGGGTTCCGGTTCCCGACGGTTCTTTAACCGACATAACCTGTGTTCTAAAAAATTCGCCCAGCCGTGAAGAAATTAACTTGGCTTTTAAAACCGCAGCCCTGGGTTCATTAAAGGGTATTGTGGGTTATACCGAAGACCCAATAGTTGGCGTGGATGTCATAGGAAATTCAAACAGTGTTTTGTTCGACTCTGAGTTTACCAGCGTCGTTGGAAATTTAGTTAAGGTAATTGGTTGGTACGACAACGAATGGGGTTATAGCCACCGTTTGATTGACGTCCTAAAATATTGGCTTTTATTGTAATTTAAATTTCCTACTCAAATTTAATTGTGTGTATTTAACTTCAAGGTTTAAATGTGTATTTCAATCTAAATTCCAAGTCGTACACACATTCTCCTATAAAAGTATCTTGAGCCAGAATTGAATTCACTTTAAAAACGTTTTTTAAATAATACATAAATGTTTTCATAGCTTTACAAATATAATTTTATGACCTT